>JAJZWK010000003.1 GCA_021846725.1 Actinomycetes bacterium
GGTCTCGGTGCATTACTTATATCATCAAATACAGATGCTGCGCATCCGGCAAAGAGTGCCGCCCCACGTATGCCAGGCTCTTCGACATCCAAATAATCGACAGTAATAGCCGATCCTGCCACTTTCTCCTTGGCTGCTCGTAATGCGAGACTACGTGACCAGCCACCTGATACAGCTATACGATCAATAGGGCCGCCGATCTCCGATATGGTATTGAGTAGCTCATACATACGATTGGTTACAGTCGAGACAGCAGCACGCCATATGTGAACTGGAGTAGCGTCCCATCCTATCCCGGTAATTGACGCTAAATTGCTTTCTGCGTTCAGTATCTTCAACTCACCGATATCATCCAATCCATCAAGAGCATCCCTCTCTAATAAACTCATGCGATCACTCCCTATCTCCTCGGTGTCATATCCAATCAACTTCAAAATGCGACCAAGCACAAGCCCAGCACGTTGCGCTCCAAGCAATACGAACCGACCGGGTAACGCATGGCGGCCCACTGTCACGTGACCGGCAAGTGCGACTCCAATAGCATCCCCATCAGGCATCTTACAGGTGGCTCGTATGAGTGCCTCGGCAGTACCACAGGAGTCAAATACCTCATTGTTATCTATTACTCCAGCACCGACGGCTCCACAGGAATGATCGTGTCCCCCAATAGTGAGTATGGCACCATTTAGGCGATTTAACCCGTATTCTGCATATCTGGCTCCATCAAAGTTGCCAATAGCCGTACCAGCAGTCACCAACTCAGGCATTACCCGCAATGAAAGATCTCCCCACTCCAGTGCCTCTTCCCACCACTCCCCCGCAGCTACATCAAGCATGCCCGACCTGGAAGCCAATGACAGTTCGGCGACTTGCCCCCCTCCCAGTCGGTATGCGATCCACTCAGCTATACCCAGTATCTTCGCTACCGACGAAGGCTGGTCAAGATGACCACACAACCACCTCCACTTTGCCAAAGTACACAATCTACTGGGTGGGAGACCGGTTTTCTCGCTGAATAGGCCGCCAAATACATCAGCCATCTCCCTGGCTTCATCCTCCCCGCGTGAATCGTGCCATGCTATAGACCGCATAATGGGATTATCCTTACTGTCCAGATACACGACAGTCTCTGCAATACCCGTAATGCCAAGTGCTACAACATCCCCATCGGGTATGCTTGGCAACCTATCGGTAATTTCAGAGAGTACTCCCAGTACTGTATCGAGAAGCTGGGATGGATCAAGCTCTGCACCAGTTGGAATCTGTATCCACGGAGTAGGAGCGTCAACAAAGAAATGCTCGATACCGCTAGTATCTATTACACCTGCTTTTATACGTGATGTACCAATATCTATACCGATCAGCCAACCGTTGGAAGTCATTACCAGATATACTATCGCTCCAGACAATCTAATATCATGGATCGTAATTCGACCGGTACCGATGAGGCCATTACAGGCTTTTCACCACTACACCAGACGATCTAAGCCTATGGGTCTTCCTATGGGTCTTCCTGGAGATCCACCCACCAGGAGCACACAGGGAAATCCAATTCCCGCTCTATCTCAAATCCATCGGATGGAATCCAATACCTCCAACACTGATGACAACTCAGATTTGGCAAATTGGCCAGTTTGCCCTGATCGGTTTAAGAATCCAATACCTCCAACACTGATGACAACTCTGGTGGCAGTGGTACGCTCCAATCCATTAACTCTCCGCTAGACGGGTGCTCGATAGACAATCTGGAAGCATGCAGGAAGATACGGGCTGAATAGCTGTTATCCCCAAGTCGGGCACCCTGCCCATTGGCACCCTGGTTCCCCGTACCCTGCCCATTGGCACCCTGCCCAGCAGTATCCAGACCAAAGCCGGCATTCAGATCGGACGATTCCACAAATGGCAACACCGACCAACTAGGACCTCCATAACGAACATCACCAATCACAGGATGACCTACCGATGACATATGAACTCGTATCTGATGAGTCCGTCCAGTTTCCAGATTTACCTCAAGCAAGCTGAGTGGCACCGGATGTACATACCTCCGTACTACCCGATATCTTGTTACGGCAGGTCTTCCGTTGGACGATATACACATATTCAATGGGTTGCGCGACGATCTGCCTATAGGGGCATCTACCATGCCGTTATCCTCCGGGATAAGACCAGCAACCAGGGCAATATACTGCCTTATCACCTTTCTGGAAGAGATCTGACCGACAAGTCGCTCGACAGCAAATGGTGTCAACCCTACCACCATAAGACCCGATGTCTCTTTATCAAGGCGGTGCACAATGCCCGGTCGTGCAGCATCCATAATACCGTTGGCCGTGCCGTCTCTCAAAGTATCAAAACGCGCAAGAAGGCCATCTACCAGTGTACCCTCATGATGTCCGGCACCATGATGTACCACCAGACCAGCAGGTTTGTTTATTACAACAATATCTCGATCGGAATAGACCAACTCAAATTGCACCGACGGGTCTTCCCTGGCAACATCAGTAACAATACCCGCTGTATCCACCTCGATGACCTGATCATGAGATAAAGGCCTACTACGCCGCAGAACAGGTGTACCGTTTATCTTCACCTTGCCATCCTCTATAAGCGTTGCAACGGTAGAACGAGGGAGATTAGAGACAAACGAAATTACTTTATCCAGCCTCTCGCCTTCAAGCGATTTAGGCACATTGAATGTTATCGGTATCAATGCTTATTCTCGTTTTGCGAATGAACTGACTGGGCTATCCATATAATCACTACCAGTAACACCCCAATATCTATACAAGCATCCGCTACGTTGAATGTAGGCCAATATCGTAAATGTATAAAATCCACAACTGCCCCATGGTCACCCCTGAAGACTCGATCAGCAAGATTCCCTAATGCACCTCCAATTATCATTCCATAAGCTGCCACCAGCGACATAGATTTAGTCCTTAATACCATCCAACAAAGGACCACTACGAATACGAGCGCCACTATAGCAATTACGAGGGAATTACCTCTAGCGATACCAAAAGAGAACCCAGTATTCATTCCAAGCGAAAAACTCAAAGGTCCTATCACATGAATAGACCCCTTCGACAACCTGGATAAAGCCCATGACGTACTCAGTTGGTCTGCCAGAATAACCAGTAACGCTACCGTACCTGCCAGTAACATCTTCTTCGTACGAGGAGATAAAGTAAGCATCAAGGATTACAGCCGCTTAATGGTAATCACGATATTGCCACCATCGGGAAGGGTCGCCGACTCGGTGTAGCCGTTTACGCCAGAAGGTGCTCCAGTCGGGCTGGGGCTCCTTTCAGCCTGCCATATCGTGTATATATCATTACCACTATCCGTAACAACGGTAAGGCGTAATGCCTGAGTCTGTTCACTGATATATTGGGCATTTTCTTCTACAGCTTTCAACGCAGTGTCGTTCAATCCAAGCTGTAGATCAATTCTGTCAGTAATCTCCAGACCTGCTGATCTCCTTGCTTGCTGAATAAGCCGAACAATGTCACGTGCAGTACCCTCCCTGAAAAGATCCTCAGTAATGTCTGTATCAAGAATAACTATACCCTCCCTATTCGGCAGCGCTCGACCGTTCTCTTCGTCAAGAGGCACCAAATCGAGGGAATACTCACCTTCTTCCAGTTTTATACCATCCACATACACTGATCCGTCAGCACTCAACTGCCAGTTGCCGTCCTTACCTGCTTTTATGACCCGTTGAGTCTGACTCCCAAGCCTGGGGCCTAGAACTGACGGCACCGTAGTCAAGCGAGAATTGGCCAATGAGCTATAATCATCAGTGAGGACAACCTGCTTCACGTTTAGCTCATCTGCTATTATCTCAGTATAAGGCTCAATATCCGATACGTTCTTGGCAGCCACCGTCAAACTGGCCAATGGCAGTCTGGCTCTTATCCCCTTTGATTTGCGTATTCCGTGAGCCGTCGAGCAGATATCCCGTACCCTATCCATTGCCTCGTTCAGTTGAGGATCGTA
The DNA here is from genome assembly GCA_021846725.1 of Actinomycetes bacterium. Classification (GTDB taxonomy): domain Bacteria; phylum Actinomycetota; class Acidimicrobiia; order Acidimicrobiales; family JAMCPL01; genus JAMCPL01. The sequence continues at coordinate 4,003 of JAJZWK010000003.1, forward strand.
TGGTAACTCATCACTACTAGGCCAGCGAGATAGGTGGACGCTGGTCTCTCCCGTCAAATCCATATAAATACGCTCTGACAGCAATGGCACCAAAGGCGCTGTCAACCTGGCAAGCACAGTAAGAACCGTATGAAGAGTATTGTAAGCCTCGGATTTATCCCGTTCCACCTCCATAGAGCCATCTCGCGCCATCCAAAATCGGTCACGGTTTCTACGTATATACCAATTATCCAGCACCTCTACGAATGAAGCAACTGCCTGATATGCAGAGGATAAGTCATACTCTTCCATATATGTAGTAATATCCATGACCAGTTTCGAAGCCTTGGACAGTATGTATCTGTCCAGGATAGTAGAGCTGCTTGTATCTATGACACCTTTCATACGATCTGCATTCGCATAGAGGGAGAGAAAATACCATGCATTCCAGATAGGATTGAGCGCAAGTCTAACAGTATCTTTGATGGCCTCCTTCTGAACAATGAGATCCTGCCCCTTGAGCACGGGAGAGGAGAGTAGAAACCACCGCATTGCATCTGCGCCATATTCGTTGAATATCTCTTCCGGCTCCGGATAATTAGAGAGGCGCTTGGACATCTTACGCCCATCGCTACCCAAGATGACTCCGTGAGCAATGCAATTCTTGAAAGCTGGTTTATCGAAGAGCGCAACTGCCAGGACGTGCAGTGTATAGAACCATCCCCTCGTCTGGGCTACATATTCGACCACAAAATCAGAAGGAAAATGGCTTTCGAACCATTCTGCATTCTCGAAGGGATAGTGAAACTGAGCAAATGGCATGGAGCCTGATTCAAACCAACAATCCAATACATCAGGTATTCTCCGCATTGTCGATTTACCGGTTGGATCATCGGGATTGGGTCTGGTAAGTGAATCAATCTCTGGTAAATGCAGATCACTGAGATGCACGGAAAAATCAGCCTCCAGTTCTTCTATGCTCCCGTACACGTCTACACGAGGATAATTTGGGTCGTCGCTCTTCCACACGGGTATCGGGGAGCCCCAGAAGCGATTTCTGCTGATCGACCAATCTCTTGCTCCTTCCAACCATTTACCAAACGCACCATGCTGTATGTGCGAAGGTACCCAATGTATGGCCTCATTCTGTGCCAGCAGCCTATCTTTGATGGCAGTCACCTTAACAAACCACGAACTGACCGCCTTGTACACAAGTGGCGTATCTGTACGCCAGCAATGAGGATAGCTGTGTTCGTAGGATTCTCGCCGCACTAATGCTCCCAATCTCGATAGATCGTCGATGATGCGTTCGTTGGCATCGAATACCTGAAGTCCCTCATAACTGCTCACTTCTGAGGTAAACCTACCTCTCTCATCCATAGGACAGACGACCTGAATGCCCGCTTTGGTGCAGACCTCGTAGTCGTCTTCACCAAAGCCAGGTGCCAAATGAACTACGCCAGTTCCCTCGTCTGTGGCTACGAAATCAGCGGTAAGAATCTTGAACGAATTGGGAGAGTCGCTGAAGAAATCAAATAAGGGCTTATAAGAACGCCCAGCGATCTCAGAACCCTTGACTATAAATACAGGCTCCCTGCCACCTATGAGATCTTCGTATTCCTCAGCACGCAAGGATGCAATCAACGTCGGTACAGAATTGCTTCCGTCAAGCATATAAGCCGCATAATCTATATCTGCCCCAACCGCTAAAGCTAGATTGGAAGGGAGCGTCCATGGCGTAGTTGTCCAGACCAAGAGCTTGAACTCTCCGTCTACTAAATTATTCACACGATGTGAGTCAGGAGCACCCATGGTAGAACCGTCGATGGATCCCTTGGACTCCTTGGGTTCCTTGGCATAGACGGTAAAGGAAACTGTTACAGCAGGGTCAATCCTATTACGATAAGAATCATCCTGGCGAGTTTCAAAGTTGGACAGCGGTGTCTCACATTCCCAGCAATACGGAAGTACGCGTTCGCTCTCATATACAAGTCCCAATTCGTACAACCTCTTGAATGCCCACATAACACTCTCCATGTAGGAAGTATCCATAGTCCTGTATGCATTCTCAAAATCCACCCATCGTGCCTGTCTGTGGACATAACGCTCCCAGGCATCCGTCGTATTCTGCACCAGCGAACGGCAATGAGCATTGAAACGATCGACACCATATTCATTGATGGCAACCCTACCGGATACACCAAGGTCTTTCTCTGCAGCCATTTCAGCCGGTAACCCATGGCAGTCCCAACCAAAGCGTCTCTCCACTAATTTACCTCGCATTGTCCAGAAACGCGGTATTGTGTCCTTTACAAAACCAGTCAACAGATGTCCATAGTGGGGAAGACCATTTGCAAATGGCGGTCCATCATAAAAAATGAACTCCTCTCTACGGCTAGGGCTTGAATCTCGAGAATCAATCTGATCGCCAGAGCCACCCATACCGCCAGAGCCACCTTGAGCATCAGAGGAACCGCTGCCACTAAGGGCACTGTCAGAGCTGCTAGCACTGCTACCAAGGGAACGGTCGAATATTCTGTTTGCAGTCCAATATTCCAGGACATCTTCCTCGATATTGGGGTAATCGGGTTGCTGCTCTACATGTGGATAAGCGCTATATTGTGTATTTATTGACATATCAATGCTTTAATTATCTTACTTTCCCTATTGGACGATTCTTAATGTACTAAAATATATAGTGTAGTGTATTCTGTTTTCATTACGGATCTCAACATGGTATCGTATTTCAACGGTATTATATTCTAAAATATTATAGAATGGCTGGTAGCGCTCTGTCTCATAAATAACGTGCCGTTACCTATCATTTAGGAGTAAAGGACAGGAACTGGTAAGATTCCGAGAGAAAAAATATACTATAGCCAGATAAGATATCGCTAGCGTAGTGTCTCGTAAATGGTGTAACATTATCCAGCTGGCCGAGGACATTATCTAGTGAGACCAAGAACGAAAGCATAGTCGGTACTGCATTGAAAATGAAGATACCACCAAAAACATCATCTGGTCGACAGTAATATACGGTCATTTGCTGAACGGACCACTATAATAATATAATTCGAGTTTCGTGTAAGATAGCTGAGCGAGAGGAGCAATTTATGGCCACGGCCAATACCAGTTCAAGAAAGAACAGTACAGGGTTGACAAAAACGGATACCGGCGGGAGAACCTCTGGGAAAAGTCCTAAATCAGCTAGAGCAAAGGCGATTACGGAAAAAAGAGCAAAGACGACAGACCGGGCAGTCTCCGATACTGGAACCAAGACAAGAGGTAGACCTGAAAAGAATACACAATCCGAAGAAAAGACAAAGACTGTAACTACTAGAACCACCCGTAGTACCACAGCCACAAGGACTCGTGCTTCCAGTAGTACCAAGGCTTCCAGTAGTACCAAGGCTTCCGCCAATACAATAAGTACCGCTGGCGGTACAAAAATATCTTCAAGGAGCCGTACTGCTGCCGATATTGTAGCTAAAAAAGCCAGTTCCACTACAACAAGCACTAAAGCACCCCCCAAAAGTCGTACCACAATGAGCTCAAAGGTAGGCAATCCATCACCTGCTTCCAGCTCCCCTGCCAGGCAACGTAACGTAGGTAACTCTAGGGCAGGCAGCACCGGCACTGACACAAAAGCATCACCAAGGCATTCATCAGACAACGAATCTGCACCAGCACGATCAAGAGGAGCCAGCAGACCGCCAAAGGAAGTAGGATCACGCTCTACTGGAAGTTCCAAGGCATCCTCAAAGACTCGTGCTACCAACAAAGATACAACTGCAAAGACCCATACAACAGGTACCATAGCAGCCGCGGCAAGCAGTACAACCCGCAGCCACCGACTAACGCCTGCCAGAATTCCAGGTGAACCCAAACGCTCCTCCACACAACCGCGACCAGAAATAGAATCATACGCAAGCGACTCAAAATTCCTTAACGAGATGAGGGAAGCACTTCAAAAAGAACGCACGATCTACGAAGAGCAAATTGAACAACTAAAATCTGAGGCTGAATCGCTTGCGCTGGAACGTGAGCCCGGTGACGTACAATTTGATGAAGAATCAGGCGAGGGAGGAACCGCGTCCCTCGAGAGGGAATTGGATCTCACCCTATCTGCTCAAGCAAGTGAAGCAATTAAACTAATTGATGATGCCCTAGCGGGGATAGAAGATGGGACCTATGGCATATGTGACTCTTGCCACAGACCTATACCTAAAGCTCGACTCAGAGCACTCCCTTATGCCAGGCTATGCATTGAGTGCAAAAGTGGTGGATTACACAGATAACCGTTAGAGGCATCGCTGCAGAAAGACAAACTATAGTGTCTTAGCGAGATCTACTAAGAGAAGAGATTGAGCGGATCATCAAGATCAGATGAAGCTGACACATTTCCATTACTATGTGAAAAAGCTCCATAATTGTGGCCATTCGAGATATTGTTCCCGCCATAACCACGCTGCCCATCTTTAGCATTACTACCTGTATCGGTAACAGAATTACCTTTATCAGGTGAGCCACCATTATCAGACTGACCATCTATACCCGATGATGATACAACCTGAGTTGTATCATACTCAGTTTCTCCGCCCTGGCTCACTTTTGCCTCTTCCACTTTGCCACCTGAACTCAACATGGCGGCTGCTGGATTGAACTTCTCGTCCACCCACGCAATCATCTCTGTCAACACACCACGTAATCTTCCACGCTCGCCGTCCAGGTACCTAGCCACCATTTCCACCTCACTGGCCAACCTGGCGCGCACCTGCTCCAAACGTGCCACCTCTGACTTCATGCGTCCCTCTGTTTCAGCAATGATCTTCTTGGCTTCAGACTCTGCATTTGTCAACATCTCGCGCGCACGCTGTTCCGCAGAGGTAACAGTATTGTGTGCTTGCTGTTCGGCTGCTGCCACCGTACTACGGGCCTGCTCCTGTGCCTCCGCATGGGCCTGATCTACAAATTTTTGAGCCATAAGTAACGTTCGCTGTAGAGACTCCAGTACCTCTCCATTGGCTACATCTGCTGCTGCTGCCACATTGGCAGATGCCTGCTGCACCTGGCTAACAGTATGACTCTCAAGCTGCGCCGCACGGGCATTTGCTTGATTCAACTGGTCGGATAGCTGCCTTATCTGCTCGAATGCAGTCTCAACCTCAACAGCTACCTGCTCAAGGTACTCATCTACATCATCAATATTATATCCACGTAACGCCTGGCGAAACTCTACCGTCCTGATACTCTTTAACTTGCTATAGGGATCAACTGGTGCTTCGCTGGATACTACATCTTCACTTTCAGTACTCATGAATAATATTTTAGACAAACTATTCACCTAAATGGTGGATACTGAGTACATTTACAACAAAATATCCCACGTTTCCTTTTTACACTTTTTACGCTGTATCATCCAGCAGATAACTGTATCATCCAGCTAATACAGTAAAGCCAATTAGAGCGCTTGTATAATTGGAATTACCACTATCTGCAAAACCAGCAATACTACTATAAAGGATAGATCTATACCCATACCACCTGCAGACAGAGGAGGTATCACCTTTCTAACGGGACTGAGCACGGGCTCGGTAATGGATTCAAGTGCTCTGGATATACCATGTACCGGAGAGCCCGGGCTAACTGGGAACCAAGACAGTACGGCTCGTAAAACAAGCATGACTATATACAGCTCAATGATGACAACAAGAATCTCTTTAATACCCATATAGATACCTTATCCGAAGGCATCTACAAAGTGGCATCACCAATAAAACCGTTGATGTGAAAGTAACCGTTCCCTGCTTCACATCGTGCTGCAAGATATATCTATGCGTGTGCTGTAGAAGAAATGCCTTCATGGAACCATCTATATGCGGTATCGTGGTGAATGCCTTGGACTCCTACCAACTGCTTCAGATTCACGCGGGGCTATTATATTACACTGGAACACACATATGGTAACTAATAGGATATTGCGAGTAAACGGTTGCTTACCCTGTATGGGAAACTGTACCCTGTAGGAACAACTTACACCGCGTAAGAAAAAACTATGCTGTAACAGAAATTATTCTTCAGTGGCTTCGTGCTCTTCTCTGATCCGTTCTCTCTCCGCGGCGGTCACCTTGACATTTGACGGAGTTAGTAAAAGGACCTGATCTGCTACCTTGTCAAGATGACCTCCTATAGCATATGTAACTCCACTACAAAAATCAATCACTCTCCGCCTGATGTCTTGTTCTGCCGATTGAAGATTAATGATGACTGGCTGCCTACGCATCACATGATCTGCAATATCCTTTGAATCTGCATAGGACATAGGTCGAACCACCAGGAACTCTGTAATAGCCGTGTCTACTGCCACGGGACGTAACATCGTTGGTTGCTTTGAACCTGAACCAAATCTATGCTCAGACCTCTTGCTATCTGCCTTTGATGATGCGCTATGCTCATCTGCATAGCTGCTATAACTCTGTCTATCTGCACGTCCATCAGACGAACTGATAGGTCTGATTACATCACTTGCCAATACTTCATTGGACATGGGTGAAGCACCAACATCACTCTCATAGACATCATCCTGCTCATCGAAGTCGTCATCAGTGAGCCCCAGATAAAATGCCATCTTCTTCATTACTGATCCTGCCATCTAAACCTCCTTCGTTTTTAATAACATACACTACCCGGCATCCCATGTGTTGGATATCTATAAAATTCTTACGGACTCACCGGTATTCCTTATTATAGGGCACGATCAGCACTGTAACAACGGGCACCATTAGCATTGACAAATCATGAATCTCTCCACACGAACATACCTTGACGAGATGCTCCGTCTCCCCTCCGATAAGAATAATACTTGCCACTGCAGTAGGTACAGTCTTCGGAGTTCCAAAGTAATTCTGCTCCCGATTCCTCGATAGCCTGTATTGCTGCTGAGTGGAGATCGACAGTATCCTTTCCGTCAGAACTTGAACTCATCACAGATTCGCCATACTTGTCAATAAGTTGCGACGCATCGTTGCGCGAGAATTCATAGCAACATTTGCCTATTGAAGGTCCAATAGCTGCAACTACTTTTGAAGCACCATAACCATACATCCTGTCAATGGCATTCTCTATCACTCCTGCCACCAAACCTCTCCATCCAGCATGCACTGCACCATATATCCCTTCAGGACTGCCCAGTGATATCGACATGCAATCAGCAGTTACAATCAAAAGACAGTTGCCATACTCTCTGCTCAATATGGCATCTCCTTCAGGACAGACACTCACCCTAGGGGTCATGTCTTCTCCGGAATCGGTAGCTCTTCTAAAATCAACGGCACTGCCTGGAACAGCATCCCTTACGATATCGGTAGCCACCCCAACACCGGCAGCATCGATTACTACATCTCCACCATGAACCTGCCTTACTCTAGACACCCTCCATTTGTGAGCTGAACTATCCAGTCCAAGTAACTTCGTAATACCAGGACCGAGCGCACCTGACTTCAAAGATGCGAAATCTCCATCGGAAGCCTCCGTCCAGTAGGCTCTAACAGGAGTACCGCTTAATCCAAGATGGCTCAACGCATAAATCTGGGAAGATCGAGATCGTCATCCCCAATGCCTGCCATTATATCTTCGTCGCTCAAATCATCGAAGAAAGCAGAGACTCCATTCTTGGATGGAGAAGCGCCATTAGTAACAGCACTGGATACACTATTTGACTGCACACTTGGGCTACGATGGCGACCGTCTTCCCAACGCTCAAAACCTGCTGCAATAACGGTAATCTTGACATCATCACCCATTGAATCATCCAAAACGGTTCCAAATATTATATTTGCTTCAGGGTGCGCCTCTGCATGGATAATCTCCATCGCCTCATGCACCTCAAGTAGGCCTATATCGGGACCACCGGCCACATTTACCAAAATACCCCTTGCACCATCGATAGAAGACTCGAGCAACGGACTGGTAATCGCAGCCCTTGCTGCACTGACTGCCCTACCTTCTCCGGAAGAGCTACCAATACCCATAATCGCAGTACCAGCTGATTCGAGTATGGTACGCACGTCGGCAAAATCTGTGTTTATCTGTCCTGGTATATTGATCAAGTCCGTGATACCTTGTACCCCCTGCAACAGAACTTCATCTGCAGCCTTGAAAGCAGCATTCATGGTCGTCTTGTCATTGGATACAGACAAGAGCCTGTCGTTAGGGATTACTATGATTGCATCGACCTTTTCCCTCAGTTTTTCAATCCCCTGATCGGCCTGAGTAGCACGCTTCCTTCCCTCGAAGCTGAATGGCCTGGTTACTACTGCAATTGTGAGAGCACCAAGTGAACGGGCAATTTCGGCCACGACAGGTGCAGCTCCCGTGCCCGTACCTCCTCCCTTCCCAGCAGTAATAAACACCATATCAGCGCCCTTGAGGACTTCTTCTATATTTGCCCTATGATCTTCGGCTGCCTGTCTACCTATTTCCGGGTTGCTACCGGCCCCCAGACCTCTCGTAAGGTCGCCTCCTATGGTCAGCTTCACGTCCGCGTCACTTGCCAGCAACGCCTGAGAGTCAGTATTCATAGCTATGAACTCGACGCCCTTGAGACCGGCTTCAATCATTCTATTAACCGCGTTGACTCCACCGCCGCCAACTCCGACGACTTTTATGAGCGCATAATAACTATTTGATTCCAGCGCTAACATCTCTTTCTCCTTAAAACCCTATACACCAGACTTACTTACTATAGCCTCTTTTTCGGCTTCGTGCATACTCTGCGAAATATGATATATAACTGCAAAAATACTCACATGTAACCATGAACACATCAATACACTACCTACATAACCAACTCTACGAATCATCACATATCGTATTAGGAAATCCAACGAGTTGCACCTCAGATCTCAGCTCCACTCCGAATTTCTTCCTGACCGACTCGGCAACATGGCACATCAGTTTATACACATCATCGGCAGAACCACCGTCATCCGCCTGAATGAAGTTGGCATGTCTGGTCGAAACCTGTGCCGTACCGATTCGCATCCCCTTAAGACCTGAACGTTCTACGAGGCTACCTGCTGACTCCGAATCGGGATTGACAAATACAGAGCCTGCATTCGATCCCCCAGGTTGATGCTCCCGCCTCCAGCGAACTATCTCAGAAATGTGATGCCTACCTTCCGTAGGATCTCCACTAACCAGCCATAAATCAGCAGTAACGACTACCTCGTATGACATAATATTTGATCTACGGTATGACATATCCAGGTCATTCACCGAACGGTACTCCCATTGTGCGCTATCCAAATTAAATAACAGACAGCCATCGAGTATGGATGCCATATCCGAACCATGACCGCCAGCATTCATCCTCACACCGCCACCGACAGATCCCGGAACTCCCACACACCACTCTGCTCCAAGTAAACCTGTGCTAGTAGCTTTCCTGGCCAATGCAGGTAGCGCTATAGCGGCACCTGCCCTTACCTTGACGCGACTACCCAACGGTCTATCGTGATCATCCAACGACCAATCAACGATATCGTCATAAGTAGCACCCGGAATACCAAATCCAGTAAAGGCAGGGCTGAGCGCAATAGCTACTCCTTTGAACCCTCCGTCAGCCACCAGCAAATTAGAACCTTTTCCAATGACCAACAACGGTCCTTTGTAACTCAGCTCATCAAAGACGGAAGCAAGTACCTGCAAATCCTCCAATCTTTGAATGTTGACAAACACACTGGCAGCACCTCCTACTCTATAGGTGGTCATAGAACCAATATTCTTCTCCCAATAGACATTCCCACCAATCACATTGCCCAATCTGATGTACAACTCGTACAACAGATCGTAATTGCTTACTGAAGAACCACCTATATCCTTACTAGGCAAGACCATTCCAATATAAAATCATCTCATCAAAAAATGTGGTTATGTCCCCGGCACCCATAGTGAGACAAATGTCGCCCTCCCTAAGTACTTCATTCATGATCAGAGGAAGCTGAGAAAGGCGCGGAACATAATGGACAGCCACGTCAGGATTGGAACGGCTAACTGCATCAGCTACCAACTTCCCAGTCACTCCCGGAGATACAGGCTCCCCAGCAGAATATATATCAGTCACTACGACGACATCTGCCATCGCCAAAGGTGTCCCAAAATCACCAGCGAGGATGCTGATCCTACTGTAACGGTGAGGCTGAAAAACAGCCACTATCCTCTCATGCTGAAGCAACCTCGCCGCTTTGATAACAGCGCTGACTTCACCGGGTAAATGTGCATAATCATCTATAAATATCACCCCATGACTTGCCCCCCTTCTCTGGAAGCGCCTTGCTACACCTCCAAACCGTGCCAAGCCAGCCGCTACTGAGTCAGGAGAACCTCCAGCATATATTGCAGTCGCTGCAGCCAATGCTGCATTACGGAGGTTGTGCTCTCCAATGACGGGTACTTTGAACACCTCAGGAAGCACCCTCCCGTTCCTTGCGAGTTCAAACCGTGAACCATCTACATGTATTTTTGCGTTTACCACCCTCCATGCAGCAGATTTATCAGTACCAACGGATTCGCCACCCAACTCATTTGCGATTGCAAGCGCACGCGGATCATCTCCGTTTACGACTACTGTTCGTTTCGCATTCCTGGCAAACTGGCCGAATGCGTCTACCAGAGAATCAAAATCACCGTAATGGTCCAAGTGATCAGGCTCTATATTAGTTATAACAGCTATATCGGTATCCAGTACCAAAAATGTCCCATCACTCTCATCAGCCTCCACTACCGCCAAATCACCACTGTCCCATACGGCATTTGTATCGGATTCATTGATATCTCCACCGACCAGAAACGATGGGTGTAGACCGGCTTCCACTAGGCATAAAGATAGCATGGATGTAGTAGTAGTCTTTCCATGAGTACCTGATACAGATATGACCTGCTTACCCTGAAAGATGGAATACAGCATTTCCGCACGACTAAATATCTGGATACCGTTCATACGGGCTGCTGCCAGTTCCGGATTATCATATGGAATTGCCGAAGAGACAACCACCATATCTGCATCGCCAACGTTGCCTGTATGATGTCCTATAACAACTGGTACACCTAAAGCGTTCAAGCGATCAATCACCGGCGATCTCTTCAGGTCACTGCCATGTACATTGTGACCCCGGGTTGCAAGAAGGGTAGCAATGGCGCTCATGCCTGCTCCACCTATTCCGATCACATGAATATTACGCCTACCAGTAAGATCAGCGATGATATGAGAGGTAGACTCAACCCTTGGTATCTGCACCCTCATAGATACTTGTCACTCTTCTCTACGCAGCGCTCTACCAGATCGGCCAAGTTGGAGGTACCGTAACCGTTATCTAGATCCGGATAAGCAATTGACATTTTCTCCAATCGATTTCTATCATCTACTATACCTCTTAGAACCTCACCCAGCCTGGTAACCGTAATATCTTTCTCCTCCAGCATGATTGCCGCACCTATAGACGTCAATACCGCTGCATTAGCTTCCTGGTGACGCGACGGGGCTCCTGGGAGGGGAATCAGTAGAGCAGGGACTGCTGCCACCGACAACTCCCCCACTGTGACAGCACCAGCTCGGCATATGACAAAATCTGCGGCAAGATAAGCCCTGTCCATCCTGGGTTCATAGCCCACCTGTCTGTAATATATCCTTCCACCGTCTTCACTGCCTGCCCAGTTACTATCACTACATGCCAATCCCAAGCGTTCGGCATATTCAGCCGCCTCCTGCAGGAACCTCTCACCTACTATATGATACACAGCCAGATCATCTCGATCTATCCATGTTGAAAAGACCCTCATTACAAGTTCGTTCAATTTACGGGCACCCAGAGAACCACCTACTGCAAGGATCACTGTCCTGCCTTCCGGTATACCCAGGACGCTTCTAGCTGAATGACGCAGTTTTTCCGCCTCTTCCAAGTTCTTCATCATCCCTTGCCGGTCCTCTCCAGTAGGCAGGTAGCCTTCTTCAGGGGGTCTACCAAGAATTGTCCTGCGGGCAATTCCTGCCTCGATGATTCCAGAACTTACAGGCATACCTGTCACTTGCTCTCTCTTCAGGCCGGTACCTGGCCATGCTACCGCTACTGCCCGGGCAAAATGTGAAAGAATGCGATTGGACCTACCAGCTATTGCATCCACATTTACCACTATCAACGGTACGCGCAGAGATACGCCGACCAATGCAGGAGCAATAGCACTGTATCCACCAAAAACTACAACAGCAAATGGCCTGTTAACAGCCATCAGTTTAATAGATTGAAGCAAACCAGCGAGAAGATCGATGCAAAAGTATGCCATCTCCAATGGATATTTGATTACACTGGCAAGCGACGACCTACCTGCAACACGGGGTACCCCTCGACCCGGGAGATAGTAGGTGTCAAAAGCTGCCGATGACCAGACTTTGCGTTCCAAGCCCCTTCTACCACCTATCAGCCCAATCTTCGTAACCGATTTCCGCTTCCCAAGCTCCTCAGCCAATCGCAGTGCAGGCAAAGCATGGCCGGCAGTTCCACCTCCAACAATCAAAGCATAATATTTCACGCTATATTAAACCCTACTGGTCTCATTAGACATTATCCTACCGGAGCACTGAACACCGGATGATTCATAGATACTCTCATCTTGCCACCATCTATAACTCTAAGTCTCCTCTCTGAATCACGCGCAATACGTAGCAATACTCCGACAGCAGCCATAGTTATGAGCATTGATGATCCTCCATATGACACAAATGGTAAAGGTATTCCAGTCACCGGCAACAGACCCAATGCGGCCCCCATATTTATCAGAGACTCTGCAGCCAACCAGCATGTAATACCCAGAGCAAGCAGTGACTCGAATTTACCTGCTGCCCTGTTCACTATGCGCAGACCCATCAGTATAAGCAATAGCATCAGACCTACTATAAGCAGCGTACCAATTAGGCCGGTCTGTTCGCCTACTACCGAAAATATAAAGTCAGTATGAGCATGAGGTAAAAACCCCCATTGAGCAGCTCCACGACCCAGCCCAACACCGGTAGCTCCCCCTGTACCGAAACTCACCAATGACTGTACTACTTGGTAGCCGGAGCCATACGCATGTGCAAAAGGATGGATAAACGACAGGAGCCTTGCCCGCCTGTACGGTGCCGCAAAAGCCAACCCCGTACCAACAATACCCATGACCCCTACGACCTTGACAACGGTCGAAATAGCCAACCCCGATGCAGCCATCATAGCAACAGTCATTGCTACTATAACGATGGTAGTTCCCAGATCGGGCTGTTTAACGATCAACGCGCAAACTACCGCCAAGGCACCAAGCAACGGGATAAGAACGTCTTTGGCCTTCCAACCATCACCCGTACGCCTAGCAAGCAGATCGGCCGCAAAGATACACCAGGCGAATTTCATGATTTCCGAAGGCTGTATAGTCACCGGTCCAAGCGCAATCCACCTACTCGACCCAGAGACACTCTGTCCCACACCAGGTAACAACACGGCTAGAAGTAAAATGAAACCACCCCCCAACATGACATAGCGAAGCTTGCGTAGAGCAGATGTCGGCACCAGCAATGCTAAAATAGCCACGACAACCCCTCCAGTTATCCATATCACCTGGCGCAAAAATACAGACCATACCGATCCATAGGTAACCAGAGAGCTGTAAGGCGACGAAGCAAGCACCATGACCACACCAGAACCCAGTAATAATGCAACACAGACTACTATGACCAATGACGGCCTTGTCCTTTCAAGCGTGGATCGTATCCTCGTAATCATAGAGTACCTCCATTCCTCATCATCTCCTCCACACACCTCCGGAAATCATCACCCCTCTGAACATATGATTCATACCAATCATACGACGAGCAGGCTGGTGAGAGTAGCACCACTCCAGAATTGCCAGCCAGCCGTGTAGCCACGACTACCGCATCCCTCATCGAACTGGCTAGCGTCACAGGACACATATCGGATATGGCAGACTCTACCTCTCTGCTGGATTCGCCTATGGCAACTACACTCTTCAAGAAATCTGAGTAGTCGCGTAGTATCCCAAAATCGAGACCCTTACTACGACCACCTGCTATAAGCACTATGCGCCCCTGTCCGTATATCTCCCCTATGCCAGCGATCGCTACAGCAGTTGAACTTGGTGTAGTCGACTTTGAGTCATCAATATATTTCACCCCATTATAATCTGCAATTAACTCTACGCGATGCGGCAACCCACGAAATTGCAACAACCCTTTCACGCAGCCCTCGATAGATGCCCCTGCACTGGTAGCTATAGCCATCGCAGCCAATGCATTGTCTATATCATGAGGCATAGAACGATATAATGAATGCGCTGAAAGTAGCTCTTCTCCATCCGGTGACATCAGCATGTCACCCTTTCTATGCCACATCCCATGAGTCCCTCCCCATGTAACCAAGCACGCCCCGGTAGATTCTACTCTGCGTGCCTCTTCCATCACGACCTTATCGCAGGCATTTGCAACCACCACGCTCTCTGCTCCTATGCCCTCCCACATTCTGGCTTTAGACAGCCTGTAGTCATCGATATCTTTGTGCCAATCGAGATGATCTGGCTGGAAATTCAACCATGCCCCCACATCAGGTGCAAGATTGGAAGTAGTTGCCAACTGGAACGAAGACAATTCGGCGACTACCACATCCAGCAGAGAGCTGTCCACAGAGATCAAGGGTGTGCCTATATTACCAGCAGCCTGCACATGCATACCTGACTCTGCCAGCATACGAGTAACAAGCGTAACTACCGTTGTTTTCCCATTTGTCCCGGTAATGGCAACAAGGGGTACTTTCAATCTTGAACGGGCAAGGGTTATCTCACTGATGAGCTTATCGCCTGCCAGCTTGTGTACCAGATGAGAGGGAGGTACGCCTGGGCTGACTACGACCTGTGATGCCCTCCCGATCAGATGTCTCAGCTGTTCTGCGCTGGGTGCACGAACTACTCTGACCACTCCAGGAGAGGCACTATCAATACTGGCACTGCTACTGGTCGACGATATCACTTCTACATCTCCAGCAGCATTTGCTCTGGTAGCATATGCACCACCGGCACTATCTACGGTTGTCCTCTGCTCTCCTGTCGGCAAAGACAACTCCACCCCAACAACATCATCCACTACGACCACATCCAATCCCTCCCCTGAAAGTACCGAGGCGACTGCCTGACCAGTAACCCCAGCTCCAAATACCATGACATAACTCATGTCTTCGACAGCAACCTGGTAATCGAGAGATAATCTGCATAGAATAGCCCCAGCGCAAATGCAGCAAAAAGTCCAGCCATAATCCAGAATCGCACTATTACTGTAGATTCTGGCCATCCGCTGAGTTCAAAGTGATGATGAAGTGGTGCCATCTTCAAAATTCTTCGATGAAATAATTTATAACTGACGACCTGAGCCACAACAGACAACGTGACTATGACGAACAACCCTCCCAATACCGGTAAGAGTAGTTGAAGATTCATCATAACAGCAATACCCGCTAGACCGCTCCCCAATGCCAGTGAACCCGTATCACCCATGAATATACGTGCCGGAGCAGCATTCCACCACAGGAAACCTACGCAGGCTCCAGCAAAAGCTACAGATGCCAAGCTCAGATCAAGTGATGAAGAGATCCTGTAAATGCTGAAGTGCCGGAACTGCCAGTACCCTATAATCGAGAGCACAGCAAATACCAGCGTAAGCGATCCAGCTGCCAACCCATCAAGACCGTCAGTCAAGTTCACCGCATTGGAAGAGCCAACCACAATGAGCATGACCCATACTATCCAACCAATCGTTCCGAGATCTACCCCTGTAGAATTGAATCTGGTGTAAGTAAGAAAAGTATTCATATGGGCAAGTTTCTCCGCACCCAGCGCAAATAATGAGGCAACGACGACTTGCGATATGAACTTGGCACGTTTGTTCAACCCAAGATTTCTCTTGTTATGCACCTTCAACCAGTCATCCACCAAACCAATCAATCCAAATGATATGGCAAGACCAACAACCAGCATACCGCTGGTACTCATACGAACTGCAGTGACCAGATGTGCCACTATATACCCTGCAAAAATAGCAACAAGTAAAGCTATACCTCCCATGGTCGGTGTCCCTTCTTTGGAGCGGTGCATAGAAGGTCCATCCTCCCTTATATACTGCCCGATTGATCGACTTACCAGCCAACGCCTGAGTAAGGGGGTGAGGAATACAGCAGCTATAAGCGCAATGCCACCTGCAACCATGAGACCTAGCACATTACCCTCCTGCTCCAATAACATCAATACAGCTGCGAACGATCTCGGCATCATCAAAGTGCGATACCTCTCCCCTGGACTCCATGGTGGTTTCGTGTCCCTTACCGGCAATCACAGCTACATCACCTGTATCAAGGGATCTGATGGCATACTCTATCGCCTCGCGCCTATCTATGTATATATCCACCCTGCCGCGATCTCCTACATGTATTCCACCCATGATTTCACGTATAATATCTTCAGGCTCTTCATATCGTGAGTTGTCTGACGTCAAGACAACTCTGTCCGCCAGCAAAGATGCCACCTGTCCCATACGCGGCCTCTTCAGCCGATCTCTGTTACCTCCACACCCAAATACGCACACGACCTTACCACCCGATACAGGCACTATCCGGCGAGCTGATTTCAACAGCTCTTCCAAAGCTTCAGGGGTATGAGCAAAATCTACTACCACAAAACGACGATTGGACATCTCATAGACATTAAACCTCCCCGGTAGCGGCAGCATATTTGCCAGACCCTTTGATATCGTATCATATGATATCCCAAGAGCGGATGCAACACGGACCGCCGCGGCTGCATTACGTATATTGTGCATTCCGACCATGGGAATACGAATACTCATATCGTCAAGGATGAACGAACTGCCCGATGTCTCTACTGAGACGTCATATATATCACTGTCGTCGAAAGTCAAAACATCCATACCTGACACCCTTTTGGCAAGCAGCCTGCCCCACTCGTCTCCGGTGTATATCACTGCAGTATTCACCCGGTCTGGAGTAAAAAGTGCAGCCTTCGCTTCAAAATAATCTTTCATGGTCGCATGAAAATCAAGATGTTCTGGGGAAAGATTAGTAAATACAGCTACGTCGAAATGGATAGCATCTATCCTATGCTGGACAATGCCATGAGAGGAGACCTCCATGGACACCGCTTTCACCCCAGATTCAACAGCATCTGCAAGCATCCTTTGTAAATCGGGTGATTCAGGGGTAGTCCTGGCACCTCCCAATGTGCCTATTGTCCGCGTAGGAATACCACCAGTTTCCAGAATTGATGCGATCATGTGAGTAACCGTGGTCTTTCCGTTTGTACCCGTAACTCCTACCATGACCAACGACCGTGACGGATGACGATAAAAGTTGGCAGATAGAACTGCCATGGCAGCCCTAGCGTTACCTTCTTCGACAACCACCTGAGATACTGGCAACGACAACCGTCGTTCCACTAATAATGCATGTGCTCCGCTACTGGTAGCCTGCAAAGCAAAGTCGTGGCCATCTGTATACTGCCCGGAGAGACAACAAAAGAGAGAACCCTCTTTTACATTACGTGAGTCGTACTCAATAGAAGAGATAGTAATGTCCCGGATAGAAGTTCCGTCAGGGTAGCAGGCTACATCTACTACATTCAATCCATCTATCAAATCAGCCAGTATCACGGTTATCCCAGCCTTGTACCCCTGCCATCCACTGCAGCACTGACCTGGGATCTAAGCGAACCGAATGGATTGAAATAGCCGTACGGATTGGGGCCGCCAACTGACGGAAAGTTTATAGGACGATACTTACCTCCGGTGATAGAACCTCCCGGAGTTTCTGGAATGTTAAAACGGTTAACCGCATATTGCATAATTTGACTGAATACTGGCGCAGCTGCAGAGCCACCAAAATACTGGTCAGGCTGATCAATCACGACACAAGCCGATAACACCGGGTCCTGAGAAGGTAGGAATCCGCAAAAAGTTCCCCAATACGCTCCAGGAACGTATCCTCCACCATTTGGGCTAGTCACCTTAGATGTTCCCGTCTTACCAGATACATCATACCCGGGCACGCCAGCTTTTACTCCAGTACCATACATAACTACTCTTTCGAGCATACTAGACAATTCGCTGGATACGCTTTTGCTGAATACACGATGTGTAGCAGATGCCGGCATCTTAATCAATTTGCCGGTCGGCGATATCTCAGCTCTTATCAATCTTGGGGCTACGAACACACCACCGTTGGCCACCGTATTCATAGCATCCAACAATTGCATCGGGGTCACACCCGTATCCTCTCCAATCGGAGTAGAACCCATAGCTGACGCAGACCACTGTGACACCGGATTGACTATTCCCGGAGATGCACCCGGAAAATTGAGTCCCGTAGGATGCCCAAATCCCATAGCGGAAATCTGTTGAGAAAGCCGAATTGCACCTAATCTCTTGGTAAGTAATATCGTACCCAAATTAGATGAGTATGCAATTACTTGCGTAGCACTGTAGTGTATGACACCGTGTGACCACGCGTCGTGAAATGTCCACCCCCCCATATCGAGGTATGGAGGAATGGTTACCATAGTATTCGGCGTTATAATACCGTCCTGCAGTAACGCAGAAAAACTCACTATCTTGAATACCGATCCCGGCTCGTATACCAAGTCAGTAGCGGTATTAGTAGGTGCTTCGGTAACGGTACGAGTCTTGGGATTCGAGTCCAGACTTGCCATGGCAAGTATACCACCAGTATGCACATTCATTACTATGGCTGCTCCACCGGTGGCTCGCTGCTTCTGCAATTCAGATGCCAGCGCCTCTTCGGTTGCATACTGAAGAGGCTCGTCTATAGTCAATTCCAGCCCGGTGCCGTTTACAGCCGGCTTTATGATACGACTCCCTCCGGGCAAGGGAATCCCATCAGGGGTATAGGACTCACTCTTCCACCCCGAATGCCCAGAAAGTAACTTATTATACTGATATTCCAGACCTGCGGCACCAATGCCCTGCCAATTCACAGTTCCTATAACTGGTTGTGCTAATGATCCCGCAGGATATATTCTCACGCTCACTGGCTGCGTAGTAATACCAGCCAAGCCTAAATTCATGACACTCGTAGCTGTAGACTGGGCCAAATCGGTAGCGATTACGACATAACCGCTCTTCTCACTCATCAGCGTAGTAAGCTTGCTCGCTTTTTCCCCCAGCAAAGATGCCAACCTGGCCGCATCTTTTGCCGGGTGATGTATGAGAAATGGATCAGCTATAATGTCCTCCCGCTGTATGGATTCAGCAAGCAATCTACCGTCACGCGCATAGATAGGGCCTCGAATCGCTGGCACATAGACTCTCTGAGCCAATTCATTTCTGCCATACGCAGCATATACAGGAGCATGAATGACCTGGACATAAGCCAGCCTAATCAGTAGCGCCAGAAACGCCAGGATAATACCCACTGCAATAAAACTGACCCTTCCCTTCGGTAATGGGCTCTTACGTAAACTCTTACGCATTCTCTACCCTCCTGTTCCTGTGGATACCTTCTGAATGCGCCCATCCGATGCTGCCGCCAAGAACTGATTACTGCTTGGTTTGGAATTCTTGGGCGGCTTACCAGTATATCTGTGTGATGGATTACCGCCGGGGATCTGTGCTCCATGCGAAGCAGCCACAGCCTGCGAATGACTGCCTGAACCAGAAAGTTTGCTTGAGCTAGAAAGTGCAGATGACAATAGATTGCCGGGTTGACTTAGTAATCCTACCTGAGTGGACAGGTCGTTGTGTAATGCCTCCTGAGATTGTAGGCTATCCTGCAACTGACCTACAGATACCTGCCTGGAGGTGAGTAGCGCCTCACCAGCCAGCACCAGTAGTACACTCCCTACAACGAATAAGATACCGCATGCAATTAGTGCCCAACCCGGCAACAGTGCCTTATTGTGCTTGACCACCTGCTTGCTTGCTCCCCTGTGCTTGACCACCTTCTTGACCACCTGCTTGCTTGCTCCCCTGTGCTTGACCACCTTCTTGCTTGCCATTTCTATCACTTCCCTTTCTGAACCACTCGCTCAAATGCACGGAGTCTCGCACTCTTTGCTCGCGAATTCATATCTATCTCTTCACGAGTAGGTTTGCGTGCCCCTCTGAAAATCATCCTTCCCAATGAGACTGCCCCACATTGGCAGGGTAACCGAGGAGGACACTGGCAACCTCCCGTCTCTGCATATCTCATGAATGCCTTTATCATGCCGTCCTCTCCAGAATGGTAAGATATCGTAACTAGATATCCCTTATCAGACAGCAAGCGCATAGATGCATCAAGCACCGCAGCAAGCTCTGCCTGCTCATCATTTACATATACGCGCATAGCCTGAAAAAAACGTTTGGCTGGGTGACCCTTGCGCTTACGAGCGATAGCAGGCAATGCCTTGTCTACGACATCTACTAATTGTGCTGTACTGTGCAATGGTCTTGATGCAACAATTGCTCTGGCCACCCTCTGTGCATTCTGATATTCTCCATTTGAGCGAAATAGCTCTACCAATTCATTCTCGGTAGCCTCATTGGCTAGATCTGATGCAGTGATACCCTGAGTGGCATCCATACGCATATCAAGTGGCCCCTCCATCATGTAGGAAAACCCCCTGCTGGGTGTATCTATCTGTAATGAATTGAGTCCCAAATCCAACAGTATCCCGGCAACTTGTGAAGTTCCTATACCTATCTCACCCAACAATCTCTCGATCTGGGAGAATCGACCCTGAATCAACTTGATCCTGTCACCAAACCTTTCAAGCCGTGCTTTGCAGAGTTCTAGAACACTACTATCTCGGTCTATACCGATTATCTGTCTTGAATCGTTAGCCAGTAAAAGTGCCTCCGTATGACCACCTGTACCTATGGTTGCATCTACTATGCAACCGTCAGGGCACTGTGAAAACAATGTGACCACCATATCTACCATTACTGGCAAGTGGTACGATGTCATATATCCTGCTCCCCCAGAATGAGCATCCTCTCCTGCGGCTCTTCCAACTCTCTCCAGCGCAATGGGTTCCATATCTCTATATGATCTATTACGCCCGAGATAACCACCTCTGAGGTAATGTCGGCAAACTCTCTGAGATGAGGTGGAATAGTGATTCTGTCCTGACCATCTTTTTCCGCTTGATATGTTCCGGCCGACCATACCCGTACCAGATTGCGCCACTTAGCAGAGGTGGACGCTTTCTCCTGCATCTCACGCATCCTGATACCAAATTCCACCGGTGTCCAGAGTGCCAGACAGCCGCCCAGATAAGAGGAGACAAAAGCGCCACCTTCAAAGGCATCGGAGAATCGAGAAGGCAGCGTCAACCTTCCCTTGCTGTCGAGTTTATGATCATAGCGACCGAAAAACCCTTCCATCTACTTTACCTCTCCAACCTTCTTGCTTCTCTTTCTAATACCATTCTCCCACTCAGGAGATACATTACCTCCCTGATGTACCATTTTGATCCACTTTACACCACTTTATACCCCAATGGTGGATATCACCGATTATTTTTCTGAAGCTACGCGCAACAATGACCTACCCTGAAATTGATACTTAGTAGTACAACCAGAAGATGAACGCGATAGCAGCCAATGCAATATACAGAAGCCTACGACTTGATAAACGCGAAGATACGTCCAATATGCACGCTGTGTGATGAATTTTCCCGCCCTTACAGACTAAGATTTCGCTCCCTACCCACTCATATATATAAGTGAGTCAGACCGGCAAATTTGTGATCAACCCATCCACGATTGCCCGTACAGCTGATCTGCCAGAACTGCCAGAGTTGTCAGAGCCGCTCAATTCACCGACAGAGCACTCAGGCCAAGCAAGGTAGTCAAGCGAAGCTACGTGTTCCACAAGCCATGCCTGCAATTCTATCGTGCTTAGAGGCTCAGTCTCTCTGGCCAACTCGATATACGGTGCCAGACAGGGTATCCACTCACCAGGTTCCCACCGTAGCGGTAGCATCGTCTGGAACCATACACCATTCCTGGTCCTACGCTGAGAAATACCTACCACCTTACGCGTCCCACAAAAAACCTCACCAGGACCAGTAGAGGCAAAACATACCAATGATCCCCACTCTCCAGGCATCAGACGCCCTTCGTGCATTCTTATGTCTTGCAACCCGAAGCTCTTCAAGGTTTTTACCCATATACTTCCCACCCAAAAAGATGACCTCAATATATCATGATCAAATAGAACATCACTCTTGGGCAACCAGAAGTCTACCCATAGTTGCTCGGCAGGAGCTATATACACCGCACCACCACCCGTAGAGCGGCTAACCACGTCAATCCCCCTGTCCTCACAATCAAAGAAATCATGCCAACTGCTACCGTTGGATTCAATATGCCTAGATATTTTCAAACTTTGACTACTTCCAAATACTATCGCTGCATGGGATACATCACTGAATGACACTACCCTCTCATGTATCAATTCCAGTGGAGGCCACCGCTCATGGAGTTGGGCAGCAGTACCCGACCTTGTCTCTATTCTCCATATCGAATCATCTCTAGTAGTCATCAATGCTTGCTATCAATATTGTCTAATAGGACGAATACTAATTCGATGTATTTAGTAGTCTGCCCTGTAAATAGTGTGACATTATCCGGCAAATCAGGAACATCATCTGACTGGTGGAAAACCACGGTTATCTGTAGGAAAAACTACTAGTGATGTCTGATGTTAGCAAGAAGGAGCATAACAGCTAAGCGCTCAACGACTCCTCATCCAAATACTGCATCCACTCTTCAGGAGTATTACCACTGACAGCGATAAGCCACACCTTTCTCTTTGGAACAGTCGGCATTTTCGCGAGTACGAACCCCACCTCATGGGGCAATCTATCTGTCTTACGCATATTACAGTGCTTGCATGCAGCAACCACATTATCCCACGAATGACGACCCCCCTTGCTACGAGGAACAACGTGATCTATGCTTTCTGCTGGTTTACCGCAGTACTGACATCTACCATGATCTCGCGCAAAGAGCGTACGCCGGTTCAATGCTACTCCCCTATCATGGGGTACACGCACATAATGTGACAGCCTGACTATAGATGGCTCCGGAAAAGTAAAACTTTCCGACCGATAAAATCTACTCGTCGGATGGATAAGTTCAGCCTTGGTCGCTATCACAAGGAGTAGAGCCCGTCGAGACGACACCACCGCTATCGGCTCATAGGTGGCATTCAATACTAATGCACGTCTACCATTACTGGCACCCACACCGTCATATCCCATGATAAATATAATAACACATCCACCTGCTACAATGTAGGCAAATATTGTACATTTTATATTTTTATCCAGCCAGCCAGGCTGGCGATGACTCAAGTAAATAGTTACTCACAGCCAGACACTTATCAAGCACGTCACAGAGCGTCTCCTCTCCTGAAAGGATCTTGGAGAGAGACACGGGATGACTGGCCACTATGGTGAGTCTACGTTCAGCGCCATCGGTAGCAGAGGCATAAGAATCAATAGCCGACACCTCCAACGGTAACTCTATACCTCCTATACCCGCTAAGTCAATAGCCAGACGCAACAGGTCAGGACCATTTGGTAGCGGGGGTAATGACCAGTTGAACGAGAGGGGAAATTCAAAGCCACTGGGTGGATCAGCATCATCAGGCAAATCCATCACAGCATCTTCAAATGCCAATAATACCCTAGGGTCTACCTCTAACGACAAGTGAAGATCAATAGGTCCGCCACACCCGGCTTCAGGATGCAAATCCACCTCCCAGGTCTGTTGTAATGAGTAAGTCTCCACAAAGTGACGCTCATCATGTATATGAAACCCATGATCAGCGGAATGATCCTTCAATTCAGCCACAAAGCCTGGAACGTCAATTACTGCCATATATACAGTCTAACACCTTACCAATCAATTGACCGGCAATAAACTATAGGAATGGTCGACAAATTACTCAGGAAGAGTCAAGTAGCCCATCTTATAAATTGACGTAACATTGTCCGCCCAACTAAAGGCATCATCTGGGGCAAAATCAAAGACAAAGGCATAACCAGTCATTACGTTGAGGATGCGCAATAATCTGGCGAAATATTGCGAGGCGAATATGGTCAAGCACGTTACCCCAAGGGCGATATCTGGCTGGCGAGAATCCAAACCACTAAAATTAACTGATAGGCTAACGGTAACAGCGAGATGACAGATATACCTTACAATGCAAACGACGCAGACAGATGGATGCTCGACATATTCGAGGAAGTAGTAAGAGCTATCCTTAAAGCACTGAACTCAGTGACAGAAAGATCGTCTTTAGGGAAGAGACCCGGCCAATACAGGATCGATCTTGCTGCAGATGCTGCCGCTATCGAAATACTACATAGCAACCGGTTCACCACTCTTTCAGAGGAGAGTGGAATTACATCTCCTGACAATGCAATAGACGATATAACTATTGTCATAGACCCCATTGATGGATCGACCAACGCTGCTCATGGCATCCCGTGGTATGCCACCAGCATATGTGCAATAGGAGCAGATGGGCCGCGTGTTGCACTCGTATCAAACTTGGCCAACGGAGATACCTACCGTGCAATAAATGGTCTTGGAGCATGGAAGAATGGAGAGCGAATTACCACTTCAAGCTGCCATATATTCACAGAATCGATAGTAGGCTTGTCTGGGTTCCCCGGCAAATACCTTGGGTGGTCACAGTATCGTGCCCTGGGTGCAGCTGCATTGGATATCTGTCTGGTAGCGGAAGGAGCACTGGATTGTTATGGATCGGTTGGCCTTGCTCATCTCGGAGTATGGGACTATATTGCAGGTAAATTAATTTGCGAAGAGGCAGGTGGATGCATGCGTGATACGGATGGAAGTAACATAGTAGCCCTGGATCACACAACCAGACACGCTATTATTGCTGCTGCCAATCGTACGCTACTGGATCAATTCTACGACAGGATAAAGAAGGTAAACCAAGCATGACCAAACCATTACATATACCCAGGTACACCGCACTAGCTATTTTGGTATCTTTGCTGTCAGCCGTGACACTGGCGGCTTGCTCGACCGGTACAAAAACCCCTCAAAGTCGCCAAGATGTCCCTTATTCACTTTTCAAATCATCGAATTCGAGTGGAATAGATTGGCCAAAGGGGCCACTTAACACCTCAGGGAGGTTTATCATCGACAGCACGGGACGTGTCGTAATCCTTCATGGTGTAAATGAAGTATACAAAGTCCCACCCTACTGTCCTCAGAATACAGCTTGGGGAATAGAACCTGCTGATGCCTCATTGATGCACAACCTCGGTTTTGACATAGTACGCCTTGGTTACCTATGGGAAGGATTCGAACCGCAGCAAGGTAAGTTCAATTACAACTATTTGAATTGCCTTCAGCGTACAGAGAGCATGCTGGCAAATCAGCATATATTCACTCTGATAGATAGCCATCAAGATTTATATACACAGAAATTTGGAGGAGAGGGATTTCCTCAGTGGGCTGTTCACAATCACCACCTCAGCCTCTCAGTAAACAGGCCGTTTCCAGGTAACCAACTCTCCAGGGCGGTCACAGCAGCGTTTGACGGACTATGGGAGAACCGTGGAGAGGTATGGCAATCCTATGCGCAGGCATGGGGTAAAGTAGCAGCATATTTCAAGAATGATCCGATGGTACTCGGATATGATATAATGAACGAGCCATGGCCAGCCAAGTTCATTGGCTCACCCGTTACATTCGACACAGAGTATCTGGAGCCATTCGAGACAATGAGTGCTCAAGCCATAAGGAGCAACGATCCACATCACATAATTTTTTACGAGCCACCAGTCACATTCAATGGTGGAGTACCCTCAAGTTTTACTCCTCCACCGCCTAGCCTGGACCCGGTGGGGTTCTCCTTTCACAACTACTGCCTCACCCATGGCGAGTTCAGTAATCCCTACACTGCAGCCCGGTTATCCCTCTGCTATGAACAGTTCAACCATGTCGACTCTAATGCTCTTTCAGCCTACTCTTCAATGGGTGGAGTTCCATTAATGACGGAATTTGGAGCTACTTTTTATACTCCAGAAATATCCAAGGACGTCCAGCTCGCAAGTCAGGACATGGTAGGTTGGATATACTGGCAATTCAAGGCGTCCGGAGATATAACTACACGCAGCTATGCCTCCGACCATGGGAAATGTCCCAAAAATTCTCCAGAAAGCCTCTTCCGTGATGACTGCATAATCACCAGCCTACACAGGAAAAAAGCAACTGCGCTCTCACAACCATATCCGGCAGCTATTGCTGGTGTTCCCACCTCGTATGGCTACAACCCTTCTACAGGCATTTTCCACCTTAGCTATAGCGTAACCAAAAAAATAAATGCCCCTACTCTTGTATATACCTCTGTTGCACTCCATTATCCACATGGATATTCAGTACACGTGGTTGGAGCTACCACAAAAGGTTCATCGCAAAGAACAACTTGTTCCAACTGGCTCGAGTTCCACAATCTGGCAGATGCCACCAGTGTAACGGTGACACTTACTCCTTCGCACGACAGTAAAACTTGTTCTTAATGGCAATATTCACCACTCTTGATGGTGAGGTGTGTTCCTGTCGGTCAAGATTGCTAGTCATCATGGTACCTTTCCAACACAGATGCAGAGTTATACATCGACCACAATACTAAGAACAAAATAGGAGCATAGCCCACACGGACACAGAGGTAATGACAGCCTCATGAATTGATTGACTAGATTATGCTGACTGAGCTGGGTGGAAGGGACAGTTTGGATCCTCTGCAAGTGGATCACCATAAGCAGCAAATGCCTGGGCACGTGATCCTCCACAGATATCACGATACTCGCAGATACCACACCTCCCTCCGTAACCAGAAGGAGATCTCAGTAGATTGAGTAACTCGGACTCTCTATATATATCAACGATAGAAGAGTCCTTCACGTTACCAGCAACCATTGGCAGGAATCCACTGGGCAACACTTCCCCTGTATGCGATATAAAGACTACACCATAGCCATCACCGACCACCAGAGGACGACGGGCAGGGCCACTATGTATGCTTTCACCCAAGCTACGACCATCACCTAAATTGTCCCCATCGCTCCGCGTACGGCCAAGGGTACCGGCTGAAGTGGAACTGGAAATACTGGCAGAACCAGAATTGTCTGCATGGCTAGGAGTGTCGAATGGAAACATATCTTCGACATCCTTCATCAGCTGGGCATATAGAGGGGTACTGGGCACCATATTGTATCCGGCCTCTCGCTGAACAAGTATTCTCCTGAATTGTGGCGCTTCAGTACTCTTGACCGGCATTACCTTGGATATCTCAGCCAAGAATAAAAGCACATCTTCGACCTGCTCTGCACTGAGTGGCGTAAGTAAACGCCCTCTCCCTGTTGGAACCAGGAAGAATAAGCTCCAGAGTCCAGCCGGTATAGAGCTTACCAGTCGAAGGATGCCCGGCAACTGATCTACGGTTTCACTGGTAACTGTAGTGTTCACCTGTAGATGAAAACCCAGATCGACCGCCTCCCTGCAAGCATTTACAGTCAAGTCAAACGAACCAGGAACCTTACGGAAGCTATCATGTGACTCTGCCGAAGCACCATCGATAGAAAACGAAACAGCGGTGGCCCCGGCAAGTCGTAACTCTGCTAGGTTCCTGCGTGTGGCCAACGGGGTACCAGATGGTGACACGGCCATCCGCAACGAGAGTTTCGTGCCATAAGATACTATGTCAGCAAGATCAGGCCGTTTGAAAGGATCTCCACCGGTAAGTACTACTATAGGCCTGGGAGCTCCCAGAGCCGCCAAATCGTCAAGTACTTTCGTTACCTCAACGGTAGAGAGTTCATCTGGATCCCTCCATGATCTCGATTCTGCACGGCAATGTATACAAGCCAGATCGCAGGCTCGCGTGAGTTCCCACAGGACCAAAAATGGTCTCACCCCCCTGTCGAAATGAAGCTGGCGGTAAGGTACTGCTTTGAGAGCTGTGCCTGACATAACGCCTGGTGCATGGGTAGGCACTATGACTATTTCCTATCTGGACACGTATCCGGATACGAGGCCACCTGATCTGGCTCAATTGACTTGCCGGAAGGCTTCCTGTCGGGTAACGAATTTACTTTTTTGCGCTCTTGCGACAGCGGAGAGAGAGTAAAGAGTGCAGAAGCATCCCGCAACCGCACCGGAGAACCGCTTATACCGGTCATCTTGTATACATTGGTAATTGACCTCAGTATCACTGCCCTGGCAAGCCAGAAAAAGAAAATACTCCCCGGGATTTCAGCCAGAAATGCAGTAGACAACGTTACCCATTCTCCTCTCTTTCCAAGAGATGTAATAACATCAAACCAAGCATCGGTAGCCAGCATGGTGCCCGCGACTATGGCCGTTAGTACCATAATCTGCTTACGGAACCATGCAGCCCAAGCAGTGTAGGCCATAACAATCATAAGTACTACATCAAATCCCACCCACAGTAACGTCCAATGGCGTGCTGTGTACCTTATAGGTAGCTTGATAGCCAGGAAAACTGTCCAGGGGATCAAACCGGCAACCACTGCAATCAGCGCTACCGACACCAGCCTGCTGAACTGGAGAAGATCTATATCGTGATGGCTGCGCTCCCCCTGTGGCTTATGGCCTTGAATATCCATAAGTTAATTATACCAGCGCAATGTCCTTTCGATACTCCAGCGAACCATCTACAACCGATTCAATCACGCCATATACCCTCTCTCTGGCATCTGCCAGAATAGGTGCACAAGTTGCAAATGCAACTGCTCGAGAGGTACCAACCGTGACAAATTGACCAGGACTTTCCTCGCAAGCTGATGAAAAATACACACTCACCCCAGTTGCTAAAGCTCGGTCGATATCCAGGCCGAATTGGTGGGGGTTGCCCTGCTTCAATGCATACTCTGGAGATACCAGATAGACTACTACCGATGACTCCCTGGCCAGCGGTATCAGAAGATCATTCAACTTCCCATGATGCATAGCGTACATGACATCCACCCAATCACCCTCGAATAATGTCATAATATTCAACCCCTCCGGATCACCAAACCTGGAGTTGAATTCTATTACCTTTGGACCTTCCTCTGTTGCGAAGAACCCGGCATTCATGCATCCAGTAAAATGACGGCCGCTTCTTGTCAAATAATGGATAGCGTCCTCGGTAATCTGGCAGGCATGTTCGTAAGTGGATTTATCGAGAAAAGGCAGTAGCCCACCTGCCATAGAATACGATCCCATACCTCCAGTACCCGGCCCGCTGTCTCCATCATAGCGATACGGATAGTCATACGTGGCAGGAGGAAATACGACCTTTTTCCCATCAGTCATAGCCTGTATGGTGAACTCTGGAGCGTCCAATCTCTCTTCCACGATCACTGCCCCACCAGCTTGACCGGACAAAATAATACTCGAACCGTATTCGTAGGCAGCTTCGTTGTCCAGTAAATGAGGTCCTACCACCTTCACCCCCTTTCCTCCGGTCAACCCAACGGGCTTTATTACCACCTCTCTACCATCTCTCGACATATCTGATATGGCATCCTTCAGTCCTTCTACGTCTCGAGCCAGGATATACCGTGGATTTGCCGTTGGCTCTATCTTCGAAACCACTTGTCGCGAAAATGCCTTGTTCCACTCTATCTCTGCACCATCACGAGTCGGACCAACAACTGGGATACCTTCTGCCTGCAATGCATCGACCACTCCGGCTTCCAGCGGGTTGTCACTACTCACCATAACTATATCCACAAAATGACTCGATGCATAATCTGCAATTGAGCGCGCGTCACACACATCGCCGATAGCATATTCACCACCTGTGTCGGAGACCAAATGTGCTAGAGTAGGATTTACATGTCCCATAAAGGCATAGAGCGTGCTGGATTGAGCCATACGCATACCCAACGCACTCTCCCGCCCTCCATGACCTACTATCAGGCTTTTCATCCGGTCTCTATGCGCTTATATGCGCGCAGCTATCTCAGCCGCAAACTCTGAGCACTTCACCTCGGTAGCATTATCCATAAGCCTGGCAAAATCATAGGTAACAATTTTAGCAGCAATGGTAGACTCTAGAGCCCTTACTATACTGGCAGCTGCATCATTCCATCCTAAGTGCTCCAGCATCAACACACCTGACAGGATTACAGAACCGGGATTCACCTTGTCCAGTCCAGCGTATTTGGGGGCAGTACCGTGGGTGGCTTCAAATATCCCATGACCAGTTACATAGTTTATGTTTGCACCCGGCGCTATTCCGATGCCACCTACTTGAGCGGCTAGGGCATCCGATAGGTAGTCACCATTCAGGTTTGTCGTAGCAATAACATCAAAGTCTGCAGGACGAGTAAGAACCTGCTGCAGAGTGATATCCGCTATATTGTCCTTCACCAATAATTTGTCTCCCGGCTTGCCATTACAGTCATCCCATGACACTGCTACATCTGCAAACTCCTCTCTCACTAGATCATACCCCCAGCTACGAAATGCCCCTTCAGTGAACTTCTGAATATTGCCCTTGTGCACCATGGTTACACTCCTACGACCATGAGAGAGCGCATACTTGATGGCAGCTCTTATAAGACGCTTCGAACCTTCCTCGGAAACTGGTTTGATTCCTATACCGGAGTTCTCTCTGATCTCCCAGCCCATATTCTCTTTCAAAAACGTAACCAGCTTGACAGCCTCAGGACTTCCGGCTTGCACCTCGAGTCCCGCATAGACATCCTCGGTATTCTCCCGGAATATCACCATATCCACCTTTTCCGGATGCTGAACAGGTGAAGGTACGCCTTGGAACCAGCGTACCGGACGCAAGCAGACATAGAGATCTAGTATCATACGAAGAGCAACGTTCAGCGATCTTATCCCTCCCCCCACCGGCGTAGTCAGCGGACCTTTAATCCCAATAAGATATTCGCGAAAGGCATCAACTGTTTCATCAGGCAACCAATTGCCGGTCTCGTTGTAGGCCTTTTCGCCAGCCAAAACCTCCTTCCAGGCAATCTTTTTGCCCTGCTTGGCGACTGCCGTGTCAATGACCAGCTTTGCAGCTGGCCAAATGTCCACCCCAGTACCATCACCCTCTATAAAGGGAATGATCGGCTCATCGGGTACTACCAGTATTCCGTCGGTGTTCATTGTAATTTTTTCTGCCATACTCATGATTTTACCCTGATTCTCTACTAAACACTAAATCCGCCATATTGAGGATATGATCGATATTATCGCAACAAATTAGAAAATGACATAAGCGACAGCAACATCACATTATGGAGTGCAGGTTCGACTGTCCACTTTGTCCCGCGACATTACAAAAGTGCGGGTGAGAGGACTCGAACCTCCACGCTCTTACGAGCACCGGGACCTAAACCCGGCGCGTCTGCCAATTCCGCCACGCCCGCAAATCAGTGAAGCGTCATGCACCGTTCCAATACTGAGCAATCATAGCAATACCTGCAGCCATAGTGTAATTACCCCAGTTCGCTCCCGCAGGAAGTCCACTAACTGTGCCGTTCACACTGAATGAAGCTCCGTTCTGAGCATTGCCGTTGGTCTGTACGGCATTAAGACCGAACGTGCCGAAATTGGTATTCCATGTTCCATTGAGCCCGCAGTAAGACGGGCAATTATTCCCCACTGAAATATCTACCGGACCAAATGTATCATTGACGCTATCTCCATTTTGACGACCATCTCCCTCTACCTGAAAAAACAATCTCGGCGAAAGATCCAGCGGTATCTCTTCTACCGGGCTGCCATTTACGAAGAATACCGCCTCATTGACAGGAGATGACCACCATTTTATGGTCACGGTATAGGAAGAATGAGAAGCCTGCTCT
>JAJZWK010000066.1 GCA_021846725.1 Actinomycetes bacterium
CATGTGGTTTGGACATACGAGATAGTAGAAGCCAAGCCAGGATAAACGTTACCCCTATGGTCAGTGATCCAAGGGACCATCCAAGGGATGTAAGCCTGATGTGGCGTTCCTGTGAAGTCAGGCCACCTGCTATCTCTGAAGATATGATTAGATAAGCAAATATTCCAAGCACTATTCCTGCAGATATGGTGAGTGAGCGTATTTCTCTGATTCCTGTATCTGGGGCAGTGATACGGCTGAAACCTATGGCGGCGAGGATAGCCAGTAAGAAGTCCAGGGGCATGAGTAATCGAGAGAATATGATGGCTCCAGACGCGTGTAAAAGATTTACAAGTGACTGTACAGGGCCATTTCTAAAAATAATCAGCCATAGAACCAACGCTGTAGTTGCTATTCCTCCCACAACAGGCCGTTTCCCTATCCTTATGACAGCTACCAGGGCGAGGGCAATTGCCAGCGGACCGACCACAGCACTGACTTCATAATAATCAAGCGGTCCGAACCAGTGGCTACCGGCTACGGGAAGCCCGTAGTATCCATTGGCTAGCAACCCGGCACTGGATGCAACCGGGAGTCCTTCGTATGCTCCTTGTATTGAGGATCGTATAGACGAGGGGATGAGCTGTATGGATGGGAGCAGCATGGGCATAGCCAGCATTACGCCTATCGTTCCTCCTATAGTCACCTTCAAGAGGGATGATTTCAAGCGGGTATAGTCTATCTCTCCGGTGAATATAGAGAATACTATAACCAGCATAGACATGACTACGATTGTAAATGCATCCAGGACATATGATTCTGGATGTCCTGCATAAGTGGCAAATGCCACTGATAGAGCGAGCCCGGCTATCCCCAGCATGGGGCGTTTGGACTTGTTTATTAAAACGATGAAACACACGATCCAGCCCAACCAGGCATTTACATCCCCTTGTGGCCAGGCGATCCAGTTTACAAGTGATCCAGAGAATTCGTAGGTCACTGCTCCGACCAATGCGCCTCCACTGTTGGCACCCAGTGCTCTGGCTGCGCTATACGCTCCAGTGCCAGCTATCAGAAGTGAGATGCCGTTCGATACCGTATAACTCCATGAAGCTGGAGTAAGATAGGATATTAGATGTGGTAGCGACAATGCTCCTGATTGAAAGTTGAACATCTGCGGAAGTCCAAGTAGGGAATACCGGTTCCACAGCGGTAATTGACCGGCATGGATCGTTGTCCAGTTCAGGAATAGCCATGGACTTATCTGCTGGAGATTGTCGGTACTCACTGTGTTGTGTATGGTCTTGAATATCCCGCTGGTGAGAGGAAAGAGTGAGAGATCGCTCATTGAGCCGTAAACGATTCCGTGGCTGAGTACTGGGTAGAAAAATAGCAAAGTGATGGCTACCAAGATCGCGATTGCAAATATGTCACCGCTTATTCCGGTAGGTTGCCTATTTCTTGCAGATCTTATCTGAGTTCGTCCTGCTGCTCGTAGGTGCGAAGATGATGCGGGGCGTGAATAAGCATTAGCGGGATAGTATATATATTGTTGTTTGACTGGTGTACTCCTATCCGGCACGTGGATAATACTACTACTGGTTGGCTTTATATATGGGCATATTTATCTGGCTAATGATTGCTGTAGTTGTTAAAGAGGCTCAGCGGATAGACATCCCGGGCTTGTCATCCTCCTGGCTTCGCATGACAATCGGTAGCCATGACCTGTGGTGTAAGTCGGTTATGGTTTGTCGTCATCGAGCAGGCACTCCAGCCCGCCTCTCCTTCTCTGCCTTTCCCTGTTGACCTGAATGAACTGTTCCCTGACCAATCTATCTATCTGCCGATCTCCTAACAGTAAAGCTAAACCAAGATTATGTGTGTATGGGTCTATTCATTATACGCAGTTCCTTCTTTAGTCATGCTGCTGGTTGCCGTCATTGGCCAAACCAGCGCGTATTGCTATCCCTTGCGCTAAGGTTTGCTTTGCTATATCCACCTGGTTGCGGTTGGGGCCGTGCCCGTCCCCAGGCACTTCAAGGATTGCGGTGAGGTTGCTAAGGCGAGGATGGCCCAACAGAGCAGCCAAGCCTTGTTGTCCGATCATACCCTCTCCTATATTTGCATGTCTATCACGCATAGCTCCGCATGGAACCTTGGAATCGTTCAAGTGTAGGCATTCCAGCTTGTCCAGCCCGATGGCTTGGTCGAATTCATCGATTATTTGGTCAGCAGATGCTATAGATGTATAGTCTTTTCCTGATGCCCATAGATGCTGCGTATCTAGGCATATCCTAATACGATTAGCTGGGTAGTTGGCATTGAGCATTTCGATCAGCGTAGCTAATTCATCAAAGTTCCTGCCTACCGTTCCTCCTGCGCCGGCGGTATTTTCCAGTAGCAGTGTAGAGACTTGACCTTGTACCCTTACTCTATAGGCCAGTTGTTCGCCGACGATATGGCTGTCGCTTGCATGTTCGAACGCCCAGGATATCCCGTCTACTATGCGTGTTGTGCAACTCTCGAAACCTGTTCCCTTGTGGCTGCCTGGATGCAGGACTGCACCAGAGGCGGCTATGGCTGTAGCTGCCGCAAGATTGCATGCCAGACTGACTCTGGAGCGTTCGTAAATGTCGGGATCTGGAGAGGCTAGATTTACCAGGTAGGTGACATGGGTGACTATTGAGGTGACTGTAGGTTCATCTTCCAGTGCTTTTTTCGCATCTTCTATGGCAATGTCATCCAGCCCTATTCCACGCCATTGACGAGGGTTGTGGGTGAATATCTGTATTGCTTCTGCTCCCATTGCTGCTCCCCGTTCCACAGACTTTGCAATACCACCGCTAGTACCTACGTGTGCTCCGATAATCATTTGCCTATTCCGCTTGAAGGTAGCCTACCATGGGAGAAATCCCTCCTTTCTCAGGAGGCTGCTTCACTCGAGATAGGAAACATCCGCAGGACATACCTGGTGTAACCTTTGTTGTTGTGTATTCCCTTAGGTAATTGCTTTTGGTCAGTTGTGGCGAATGTAGTAGGGTAAATGGTAAGACCAAGCTCCCAGAATTGACCATCTTCACCATTTATCCTTGCAATGAACTCGTATGATAGCGATTTACTGCCTACTCCTTTCGATATGATTGTCCAGTGATGGGCGGGTAGTTGTTTGGTATAGAAGCTGATGACATCTTGCTGGCTGTCAGCTGATATCAAAGATATAGCCTTGTCGTAGGAGGTGGCCAACCCTTGGGTAGGCACTATACCTTGTATGGCAGTATTCTGTGGAACAGTAAGTGCATATATGACGTTCAGAGGGGGTTGCCCGTTAGCCTCTATTGCTTTCAGGTACCGTGTTGCAGGTACGGCACTTATACCGTTTACAACAGATTTTTCACTGCTTGATGGGGGTGGAGCATATCCACTTCCGCCAAACACCCCCATAGCCACTGCTCCGATGATGAATATACCAGCTGCAAGACCGACTACCCACATTGCTGGCTTGAGGCTGGGACCTGGAGGATAATGCAGTGTCTGGCGGTCTTGCTTGCTTTCGGTATTGTTGCTATCTCGCATGTTACATGCTCCGTCCATATATACAAGATACATTATACCGGATCCGCCGGATCGGCCAGATGGACTGTATTCACAATTTTTTGATCTTTCTGTAGACATGTACAAAATAATCTGTTACTATGTACGTAGTTGATAGTAATGTCAATTATGAATAGTATTCCGGTTGACATGTTTCAACGAATAGTTGGAATAATTGCTCGGTTATCTGAAATGTAGTTTACCGTGTAGTTATGGGTTAAGTAGATATTAATACAGGGGTAGGTGATTATGAAGATGCTGGACGTGAAAGCGATATCAGAAATGTTGGTATCACGCAGGCAGGTTCTGGGTGGAGCTGTAGTAGGGGCGGCAGGGTTAACCCTGGCAAGCTGTTCATTCTTAGGGGGCTCTTCTGGGAGTGGCATATCGGGGACGCTGCCCAATCCGTCTCTTCCTGAGGGAACTGATACCATTCCGCAGATCGATCATATCGTTATCGTAATGATGGAAAACCGGTCGTATGACACTATACTTGGTATGCTCGGGCGTGGAGATGGATATACCCTGAATTCCAAGGGGCAACCTACAAATACCAATCCAAATGGCAATGGCCAGTACATAGAGGCTTTTCACCTTCCGACCGAATGTCGTTCATATACGCAACCGACTAATACATGGAACCCAACCCATGAGGCATACGATGGGGGCAAGATGGATGGCTTCATTACCAATGGTAGTGGGGCTGCTTCAATGGGGTATTACAACGGCACTGACATACCGTTCACCTATAGTCTTGCTTCGACATTCCCAATAAATGATCGCTATTTTTGTTCGTTGCTCGGTCCGACATTTCCAAATCGCCGCTATCTCATTTCAGGTACGTCAGATGGGCTAGTGGATGACTTTACCACATTTTACGATATACCTAGCGATGTGCAGAGTCATCCGGCGAACGGAACGATATTCGATCATCTGAATAAGCATTCTATATCATGGAAGGATTATTTTTCGGTATTCCCTACAATCGCACTCTATCCCTACCTGCTTACTCAGAATGTCGGTAAGTACGTTCCAATAGAGGAGTTCTTTTCTGATGCCTCATCAGGGAATCTGCCAGCAGTTTCTTTGGTGGATCCCGATTACCTCACCAACAGTGAGGGAGAGGGTCAGGATATTCAATTTGGTGACAATTTTCTTGCATCGATAGTCAATGCCGTGATGAAAGGGCCTAAGTGGTCGAAGACCCTACTGGTGTGGACATACGATGAAGGTGGTGGATACTACGATCATGTGGTACCTCCTTCTGCCCCAATTCCTGACAATGTGGCACCGCAGCTTTCGTCTTCTGATATAAAGGCGACATTCGACCGTTACGGAATTAGGGTACCAATGGGTTTGGTATCGCCTTATGCAAAGAAGAATTATGTCTCCAGCGATGTATCTGATCATACTTCAATCTTGAGGATGATAGAAACCAAGTGGAATCTACCTGCCCTGACCAAGAGAGATGCAGCTGCTCACAACCTCCTTGATATGGTAGATTTCCAGTCCTCTCCTGCTTTTGCCACTCCTCCCAAGTTGGCTTCTCCTGCGGATTGGTCAGCCCATCTTTGCATACCGGGTACCACTGGAACGATTCCTCCTCCATCAGCAGTACTGTCACAGCCTGCGTGAACACAGTTGCGCGGGTAAGCCTGGCTGGGTTGCCGGGCGTGCTGTCGTAGAGTTGCTCATGTCGTATAACCATATCTGAAGTCCTCTCATAGCTGAAGCCG
Organism: Actinomycetes bacterium; assembly: GCA_021846725.1. GTDB lineage: Bacteria > Actinomycetota > Acidimicrobiia > Acidimicrobiales > JAMCPL01 > JAMCPL01. Next base: position 5,307 of record JAJZWK010000066.1, read on the forward strand.
GAGGTTGCATAGTGTGTTTGGTCAATTTGGTTCAGCGGCTTATCGAACAGCACAAACAGTTGATTTTTGTGGACTGTCAGATTTGATCTGATATCCCTATAACAACTCGATCTGTGAATTGCTGTAGTTGCTTTTGATGGATTGTTACTCAGATATCCACCACAAAGCATGTGTCTTGAGCTAGTGTCGAATACATGTTCGTTTTAGGTATAGACCCTGGTTTGACTCGTTGCGGATATGGTCTTGTCAAAAAGGAAAACGCGCCCCCGAGTGCTCGCAAATCAGTAATTGCAGTTAGCGGAGGTGTAATCGTAACGGATCACAGCTTTGATGTTCCACATAGATTAAGCAGACTCATGGAAGAGCTCAGGTTGCTCATAGAAGAGAGTCGTCCTGATGTAGTTGTAGTCGAGAGAGTGTTTTTCCAGACGAACGCCAAGACTGCTGTAGGCATAGGTCAAGCTGGAGGGCTTGCATTGGCTCTGGCAGATGCTGCAGGCTGTGAGGTCGTTCAGTACAGTTCGAATGAAGTCAAGCAGGCGGTTACCGGATACGGTGGAGCCACCAAGTTGCAGGTACAACGTATGATCGCATCATTATTGGGTCTTAATGGGATCCCATCTCCTCCAGATGTAGCTGACGCGCTTGGCCTCGCATTATGTTATTTGATCAACCTCCCTATGCGAGATGCTATAGCTTCATCGAGTAAGGGAATATTGGCTGTCAGGGGTACGAGGTAACCGATGATAGGTTGGCTAAAAGGGAATGTACGTGCTGTAGATCCGGGAGGATATCTTATACTGGACGTAGGTGGTGTCGGATACAAAGTCAACGTTCCACAATTTATGGTGGATATTCCGATCGGTGGAGATCTGGAGCTTTTTATACATACGCATGTCAGAGAGGATGCGATTATGCTGTATGGATTTGCTACTGACGCCGAAAGATTGACTTTTGAAAAGTTGATTGGAGCTCATGGCGTAGGCCCATCGCTGGGATTATCTATCCTGTCTGTTTTTGGGGTTAGAGATTTATATGACATTGTTGTAAGCGAGAATATAGATTTGCTTTGTACTGTGCCAGGCATTGGTAAGAAAACTGCAGCAAAGCTCGCAATAGACTTGAAATCCAGTATTGATGAACTTGCTGCTGCTCAAGATTCCGCGACCAGAAGTTTGACTGGCGGTATTTTGGTTGACTCAGCTTTGAGTGGCTCTCCAAAATCTGGTAGCGTCAATGGCGACGGTGTGGATGATGGCAGCAAGATAGCTGTCAATAGCTCTAATGGCTCCAATAGTCATGGAAAAGATGGCGTAGATGAAGATGCCGGTAGTGATGCTCATAGCGTTGGTAGTTACCAGCCTAAGGGTGGCCGTAATGGTAGTAGTAAAAATAACCAGTTCGAGAGCAGTAGGAGCAATGGTAACAGTAGAGGCGTAGACAGTGCTTATGCACGCTCAGAAGCCAGGTCGGCATTGATGTCTCTTGGCTACAGCCTGGAAGAGATAAGAGTAGCAATGAGAGATACGGGTGGTGCGCAGTCCGTAGAAGACATACTGCGTAATGCACTCAAGCAGTTGAGCAGGAATCGGGGCATGTAGTTTCATGGGAGCGAGAAAAGAGGTAATTAAGAACCAGTCATCGGAGGATGATGATGATGATGATTTGTTGTTGGGCACTCGTCAGACAGATCCTGTTGCAATAGCCGGTGAGTACGCAGATGAAGCTAAGCTGAGGCCCAAAACTCTTGCTGATTTTACTGGTCAGAAAGATCTGGTTGAGCATCTGAGCATAGTGCTCGAAGCGGCAAGAAAGCGAGGTGGATGTGCCGACCATATATTGTTTGCAGGACCTCCTGGGCTTGGTAAGACATCGTTGGCGGGTATAGTTGCAGCAGAGATGGGGGTGGGTATCAGGATTACTTCCGGACCAGCGCTGACCAGGGCTGGAGATCTAGCTGCCCTATTGACTGATTTACAGGAGGGGGATGTACTTTTTATAGACGAGATTCATCGTATGGTGGTGGCGACCGGAGAGATACTCTATCCTGCAATGGAAGATTTCAAGATAGACATTGTAATAGGCAAGGGGCCTGCAGCCAAGTCTATAAGGTTGGATGTTCCAAGATTTACGCTTGTAGGGGCTACAACCAGGATGGGTATGTTGGCTGGGCCACTTCGTGACAGGTTCGGTTTTGTTGGCAGATTGGACCTTTATCCTGTCGATGATCTGGCCGATATTGTAATGCGTTCTGCAAGGATACTTGGGATAAGTATAGATGTGGACGCAGCATTGGAGATTGCCAAGCGCTCGCGGGGTACCCCCAGAATAGCCAATAGATTGTTACGCAGAGTACGCGATTTCGTAGAGGTACGTTCCGATGGGGTCATTACTCCTGATTCAGCTATTACTGGTCTGGATACGTTCGGAGTGGATGAACTCGGTCTTGATAAGGTGGATCGTTCAATTCTTGAAGTGCTTTGTGTGAGGTTCGACGGGAATCCGGTGGGGCTTACCACTCTTGCACAATCCGTGGGAGAGGATCCGGATACCATTGAAGATGCTTACGAGCCGTACTTGCTCCAAGCAGGATTGCTTCAACGTACCCCAAGGGGGCGGATAGCAAGCTCTCGCGCCTTTGAGCATTTGCGTATAGATCATCCTGTAATGGGCAGGTTTGACCTGTCCTCATAGTGTGGCATCCTCCCCGCACTTACGAACAGGATTTGCGTTGCTTTTAGAGGGTACCGTGGCATCCTTCACCATTTACTGTGATAACAGTGACAACAACACCCGTCACCATTACCCTCATTGCTTGCACCGTTACCGCCGCCGCCATTGCAAGTGATAACAGTGACAACGACACCCGTCACCATTACCATCACCATTACCGTCACCGTCAGGCGATTCTTTATTGATTAGCTGGTATTTGCCGTGGCCAACCTTTTGTGGCGGACATCTTCAAGGGAATCAAGACTTGTCCGGAGGTCGTGGCGTTAGCCGACGGTTGATCTCAGAACCAGCC
>JAJZWK010000067.1 GCA_021846725.1 Actinomycetes bacterium
GAGATTTGGTTGCTGTTCCAGTGTGGTATTTACCAAGCTGTCAATTCCGGTTCTTGACCATCTAGTGTAGCGTCCTGCAAACAACCATGGGTTTCTGCCAGCCAGATGATACCTATGACGGCGTTCTCATCCTCTTTGTTTTTACGGACAGAGCCTGCGCTCCCTTGAGGTCAGATTTTGGGAAGTCGCGTATATGTAAGTGCACTTCCAGAGGTTTTTTCAGATAAAGCGTTGACAGAGTGATAGATACTATGATGTAATTACCACATCATCTTGTGGATGTTAGATGGTAAAGCACAACATATTGTGTTTTACCACTGAATTAAAATCATATATGAGCTAGACTGAGTAAATGAGGAGAAAGGAGGCAGGGCAAGGATGACAATTGCACCTGAGCGCAATGTGGTGGGTCTAAGAAGGCACTTTACGATAGCCGGAGTAGACGTTTACGATGAAGTAGAATGGGATATACGTGATGCCAAAATCGTAAATGCTGTCGACGGAACTGTAGCTTTTGAGCAGGACAACATAGAAGTACCTGCTCAGTGGAGTCAAAACGCAACCAATATCTTGGCAAGCAAGTACTTTAGAGGTACGATCTGGTACCCCTGAACGAGAGTACTCTCTTCGTCAGGTGGTAGATAGGATTGTGGACACGATTGCCGAATGGGGAGCTCGAGACGGATACTTTGAGGATGCCGCAGAGAGATCGGTGTTTGTAGATGAACTGAAGCATTTGATCATTCATCAAAAAGCCGCATTCAATTCACCTGTATGGTTCAATATAGGTGTCAAAGGGGTACCGCAGCAGGCTTCTGCCTGTTTTATCCTGTCTGTCGATGATACGATGGACTCGATTTTGAACTGGTACAGAGAGGAGGGCATTATTTTCAAAGGTGGATCCGGAGCTGGAGTAAACCTTTCGTCCATCAGGGCATCGAGCGAACCACTGGCAGGTGGTGGCACTGCTTCTGGTCCGGTATCGTTCATGCGGGGTGCTGATGCCTCTGCAGGTACTATCAAGAGCGGAGGCAAGACCAGGAGAGCAGCCAAGATGGTCATACTGAATGTGGATCATCCAGATATTGAGGAGTTCATCTGGTGCAAGGCTATAGAGGAGCGCAAGGCGCGAGTACTGAAGGATGCTGGTTTTCAGATGGACATGGATGGAGCAGATGCTTTTTCGGTACAATATCAGAATGCGAACAATTCTGTCAGGGTAACCGATGAGTTCATGGCGCGGGTGGTTGACGATGGATATTGGGATTTGATAGGGCGTAGCGATCATAAGGTATTAAAGACTGTTAAGGCACGTGACTTGTTTCGTCAGATTGCCCATAGCGCATGGGAGTGTGCTGATCCCGGTATGCAGTTCGATACCACGATCAATGCATGGCACACAGCACCGAATGCCGGACGCATAAACGCATCCAATCCTTGCAGTGAGTACATGCACCTGGATAATTCAGCCTGCAATCTGGCCTCACTGAACTTGATGAAGTTTTTGAACGACAATGGGGAATTTGATGTAGAAGGATTCAAGGCAGCTGTGGATGTCGTGTTTACAGCACAGGAGATACTTGTAGGCAATGCCGACTACCCAACGGATAAAATTGCCGAGAATTCAAGGCGTTACCGGGAACTCGGCATGGGATATGCCAATTTGGGTGCAGCATTGATGGCTCAGGGACTCGCCTATGATTCTGATGAGGGTCGTGCCTGGGCAGCGTCGGTAACAGCGTTGATGACTGGTAGGGCATACTCTACATCGGCCAGGTTGGCATCCAGGATGGGTCCTTATGCAGGTTATCATGACAATCGTGATGCGATGTTAGGTGTAATAAGAAAGCACAGGGAAGAGGTATCCAAGATAGACGAGGATCTTGTGCCAACTGATTTGCTCTCTGCTGCACAAGAGTCATGGGATGAGGCAGTAGAGTTGTCGGAGAGCTTTGGGGTGCGCAACTCCCAGGCCAGCGTATTGGCGCCGACCGGTACTATTGGCTTGTTGATGGATTGCGATACTACTGGAGTGGAGCCCGATCTCGGATTGGTGAAGACCAAGAAATTGGTAGGAGGAGGGACGATGGCTATTGTGAACCAGACGGTACCGAGGGCACTTGGAAGGTTGGGGTACTCTGATGATCAGATAGCAGAGATAGTCGCTTACATAGATGAACACAAGTCTATATTGGGTGCTCCTTATCTAGCTCCTGAGCACCTTAGTGTATTTGCCTGCTCAATGGGGGACAACACAATTCATTACATGGGACACGTCAAAATGATGGCCGCAGTACAGCCATTTATATCAGGAGCCATATCCAAGACGGTGAATATGCCGGAGGATGCTACGGTAGATGATGTAGAGGAGCTCTACCTCCAAGCATGGAACCTTGGGCTTAAAGCTGTAGCTATTTACCGGGATAACTGCAAGATATCTCAACCACTGACGATTACCAAGAAGGGTGCCGCGGATGGAGTCGTTGGGGTGGGTGGTGATGCCGCTCCTCCTGGTTCACCGGCTGAGGCGCGTGATCGTGAGTTGGCTGCAAGGATAGAGGATTTGGAACAGAGATTGACCAAAGAGGTGGCTGTCAAGAGACCAGTTAGAGAGAGGCTGCCCAGAAAGAGGCGTTCATCTACCTTTGCATTTCGAGTTGCTGATTGCGAGGGATACGTGACAGTAGGGGAATATGATGATGGGCGTCCTGGTGAGGTCTTCATGAAGGTTTCCAAACAGGGATCCACACTGGCGGGCATAATGGATGCGTTCTCGATAGCGGTCAGCCTCGGACTCCAGCATGGTGTGCCACTCTCTACCTACGTTCGCAAATATACGAATATGCGATTTGAACCAGCCGGAATCACTGATGACGCAGATCTTAGAATCGCGACAAGCCTTGTGGACTATATCTTTAGGAGACTTGCACTCGACTATCTAAGTGAAACCGAACGCAGCGAGTTGGGAGTACTCTCTACATCTGAGCGTATGCAGCCTACGTTACCCGGCATGGAAGATGCCGGAGTGGTTTCCAGCGGAATCCAAGATGATCCTATACCAGGGGTAGCCACTGTAATTGACGCAGGCACAACCGATGAGAATGGTATCGATATCGATGGTTCACAGCGTGGTACAGGTGACAATGAGCAGGCGAAGGCTCATGTAAAAGATGCTCCGATGTGTTATGAATGTGGCAACGTCATGCAGCCTTCGGGATCGTGCTATGTATGTACGAGTTGCGGTACGACCAGCGGATGCTCATGATCTAGACGGCAGGTATATATGATATCGCCGCGCTTGAGCGGCTAGTATTTTTTCATGCTAAGAAGTAAGGCACCGCGATGGGATAAGCAGTTCTCCAGAGAGAGGCACCCATCCAACCTTGGTGGTACTTCGTATTGGCGTAGTACCAGTGACGACGATAGTATCGGAAAATTACGTATATGGCCATTGATCTCATTGATCTGCCTGGTCGAGGTACTCCTGGTTGCTGGGGTGATCCCCTCATGGCCTGGCGCTGTCCATGAGGTTGCGCTCCCTCCTTTGGGGCTACTATCCGATATGGAGCTACTGGTCGCCAGATCCACCTCAATACCTGTATTTGGTGGATTGTTAGTAACCGACTTGATCGTACGCACGACAGTAGTGTCACTGGTGATATCCTCTCGTTGGAGTATGAGAATATGGCTGAAGACGGCAGAGTTTTATTTGGTGTCGTTGGTTCCATGCTTCATTGCAGCAGAGCTCATCTATTCAGGCCAAGCGATACTGTATTCGCCTCTCTTCTGGGCTGGCATAGTTCTCTCTGCATTGGTAGTGGTCGCCTTGTCTCCTATGGCGTGGAGATTATTTGAAAAGAGACGTAGCAGGGCAAGTGGTAGTGGGTGGTCACGAGATACATCCTGGTCTGACCTGAATGAGAGGGGGGGATTGGTTACAGCTCTCGAATCCGGCTTCTGGTCTGGGTTTGGCATTCCTATGGTGGTTGCATATTTGGTTGTGCTCATCCTGCTTGGTGCAGGGTCAGCGTCTGCTGGTACAGCAGGGGTCTATCTTGGAGTGATAGTATCAGGAATAGTAACTATTTACATGGCGCGTTACCTCTCTTCTGGGCATTCTGGGGTGGCCGTCAGGCGTCTGGCTGCTCTGTCTGTGACGGCAGTGCTAGCAATTGTGATTGTGTATGTACCAATCAACTCTCCTCAGCTTACCCATAGACCATCCAGCTCGAGTGGTACGTTGTTTCTGGTCGGTGGTATCGATACGAGTAGCGGATATGGAGCCATTTTTGGTTTACAGCCCCGATCAATTGGATACAGTTGCTCACGGACCGTGTATTACTCTTATGCCGGAGTCGGCAGTGGAGCAGCCAAAGGAGATGCCAAGTGTCCTATTACATCAGGTAGGCCATACACACAGGACCAGACGACTCAGCCTATTGGCAAGTCGGTATTTTACTTCAGGCAGGAAGTCGGCAGATTGCGTTCTCCAGTTACAGTAGTTGCTCACTCCTCTGGGGCATGGATAGCATGGGATGCTCTAAGGGGATGGAAGGACAGCCCCGTCAGGAAGCTTGTCCTGCTGGCTCCGGTCTCGCATTCTATAGGCTACGTGATAGGCAATTCTGGATCCGGGATAGTGGGGTCACTCGGCCTTAGGGTCGTTACCCAGTTTGGTCGATCCATCAAGTTCGGTACGGTGAGGTCACGTGACTCCATTCTCGTCACTATGGAGGCCAAAGGCCAGGCACAGCGATTATTTGGTACGGCACTTCCAGCTAGTATTCAAGCATTTGCAGTGGAATCTTCATATGATCTGGCTATGTTTGGCAAGGTAGCAGTACCTTACGCTCTTCAAGGGTGTCCTTTACTCCTCTCTCATACAGAAATGGCTTATTCTCCGACAGTCATGTATGAGGTCAGCCGTTTCATTCATGGTACATATCATCATGTGAGTTGCTCCGTTATAGATAGATGGCCGGAAGTTGTTGCTACAGAATGGCGCTTGCCTTGAGGACATTGCTTATGTCGACTTTATGTAATGGTGTGGTAAGAAATTATTAATTAAAGGTGTGGTAAAAGATTAATTATCAGTTTTCAGTACTGCCTTCTCAGAGGTAAGTGTTTACGTTGTACTGGTTGGCATCGGCCAGTAGCGCATTCAATGCGACGTTTTGTTCCTGTATTCCAAATGCACCACCGTCTACCTGTAGTATCCAAGAGGGTGGTTGGAGTGGATTGGATGTAGAAGCTTGTGGCAGAACTGATGAGTACTGTGCTGAATCCACTGAAAGAGCCAATCCAGGCTGTTGTACTGGAGATTCCATATTGAGCAGGTAGGCAGCGTTTTGAAGATTCAACTGATTGGGGGTCAATGGGCTGATAGCACTCATATTTTTACATTATCGGTCGAAGTAGCATGTGACTTTAGCGTTATAAGGAGGAGAGTAAATAATTGTGCCGATTTAGCTTGGCGTGCAGGCGGGAGTTCCTGTGGTAGCTTCTTGGTGAAGGTACTGTAAGATAGATTCAGCCTGAGGATAGAGTCAGCCTGAGTACGGTAAAGTTTTACAGCATTATGCCGAAAAGATAACTATGAGTATGGGAGCAATATTAGCTGCTGGTTCCGGCATCAATGCGATGTCGACTTGGCTTGATACCACTGCAGGTAATATAGCCAATTCCAATGATGCAGTTCCCGGCGGTAAACCTACCTACAGGACGCAGGAGCCGGTACTGGCTACCATACCTGTTGCTCCTGGTGGTGCTGTGCAGGGAAGGGGAGTGGCGGTTGCTGGCATTGCGTTGGGTAGCTCCACCGGCGTTATTGCCTACGAGCCAGGTAATCCTATTGCCAATGCACAGGGAATGGTCAGTTATCCGTCTGTAGGACTTGGTGGGCAGATGATAGATATGCTGTCATCTCAGATTGGCTACCAGGCAAACGTAGATGTGGTAAAAAGTGTATACGCAGCTTACCAATCTCTTCTCTCCGTTCCGTAACCAAACATCTGCAATCCCTGACTTTAGCCATGGGGGAGGATGTCAATTACATGATGTGTACGCCTATGGCTGTCATAATTACTACAATCAATCCAGCAGCGGATTGCAGCAGACCTACTTGTTTGGCACTATGTACAGGACGACGCATCTCTACCAGGTTCCACAGTCCCAGCAGTAAGATTGCTAATACTCCAAGCCAGGGAGTCCAATTTAGCGCCCATCCAGTGATAGCGACAATTACTGCTACTGGTTGCAAAATGTCTGCAACCAGTCGACTGTCTGGTTGGTTCTTCATCCGACGCACCTGTGTCCTGGCAAATGGTACGGATGCGATTGCTCGTGCCCCCAGTATGATCCACAGACCAATGGATACATGTATTGGCTCGTTGCCGCTAATGGCTATCGATGTGGCGACTGCTCCCATTCCCAATGCGCCACTTAGTTCAGGTATTAGCCTGCGACCCCTGCTGCGGATGTCAAAAGATAGCTCGATAACGAAGAACGGGATGGCACCTATAAGCAGTATCCACCAGTCTTCTTGGCCATAGAGGGCAGCTACTGATATCATGACTATCAAAAGTGCCAGTTCAATGCCTGCTACGCGTTCAGCGAGTACGGAGCGTTCCAGCCTACGGTGGCGCCGACGATCCACCATAGCCAATTTCAGCGGTGTGCGAGTCAGAAATGCCAATATTGCGGCCAGTCCAATTGCAACCCCTGCTATGCTTGGTCGGATTAGTAGACCTAGTAGTACTGCTTCAGCTGTCAATCCCCATCCACCATGTTCGGCAGGGACAGCTACACTGCGCCATACTGGCCGTGGCTTATTGCCAGGCTGCCTATGTTCTTCTACCATATAGTAGAATTTAGCAGCTATACAGCCATAGGGTGACATCCTGGGGTAGCTATCAAGCCTCATGGTCTGCCCAGGAGAAAGTATGCTAAGCGATGATAATGTAGATTGTGACATCCTCGCGCTATCAAGCCTCATGCCTGCTTCCAAGCATAATTTAGTAGTTATACAGCCATAGGGTGACATTACAGCCATAGGGTGACATCTCATGCTGTCGTGGAGAGCGACCGGATGGCGACAAAGTGGTATCCAGTGGCATCTTTTTGATATCTTCCCCATGACTAGAGCAAGAGGCTTGCGGGGCTGTTTGGTCAATGTCACAACTTGTGCGAATATGACCCATTCAAGCTAATATGCTTTTATAACAAATTCAGAGTTGCAATCCAAACAATATGTTCTTGCCATAGACCTTGGGACAGGTGGACCAAAGGTGGCCATTCTCTCGGTTTCCGGTGAAATTATTGCAGTTGCATCCAGGGCGATAGATACTACCTTCGTTGCAGGTGGGGGAGCAGAACAGGACCCCGGTCAGTGGTGGGCGGCCATAACGGCGTCGACACAGGAGGTGGTTGAAACGGCTGGCATAGATCCCGCAGATATAGCGGCTATTGGTTGCACCGCCCAATGGTCTGGTACTGTCGCGGTAGACGAGAGAGGTAATCCGTTACGTCCTGCTATCATATGGATGGATTCACGAGGTGCGAAAGACATAGAGAGTCAGGTTGGCGGATTTCCAGAGGTCATGGGTTACCGGGTATCCAAGGTGCTCAGCTGGGTCAGGTTGGCCGGGGGTGCCCCAGGAATGTCAGGTAAGGATCCGATCGCACACATACTATGGATCAAGAATCATGAGCCGGCATTGTACGAAGCAACTTACAAGTTCCTGGAGCCAGTCGATTGGATCAGTATGAAACTTACTGGGCAGGCATATGCATCGTATGACTCTATTTGCCTGCACTGGGTAACCAATAATCGTGATATTCATAATGTCAAATACAGCAAAAGGCTACTAGGTATCTCAGGCATTGATCCTGCAAAATTACCGGATCTGATTGCAACGGGATCAATTGCAGGCCATCTAAGTAAAGAGGCGGCATCCGATATGGGTCTACCTGCTGGCATTCCCGTTGCGGCTGGATCAGGGGATGTGCATTCTGCGGTAGTAGGGTCAGGAGCGGTCAATGATTTTGATATGCATCTCTATATAGGAACTTCTTCATGGATATCCTGCCACGTGCCATTCAAAAAGACTAGTGTATTGCATAATATTGCCTCTATACCTTCTGCAATTTCCGGTCGTTACCTGGTAGCCGATGAACATGAAACGGCTGGGGCATGTCT
>JAJZWK010000068.1 GCA_021846725.1 Actinomycetes bacterium
GGAAACTGACCCAGCTTCTGCGGAGCGCTTGGCAAGGCTGGAAAATGAGATGGCCAATCTGCGTGAGCAGGCAGATTCTATGATGGCACAGTGGAATACCGAGAAGGAAGCTATTACCTCTATACGGGAGCGTAAAGAGCAACTAGAGGCATTGCGCAGTGAGGCGGATAGAGCCATGCGTGATGGTGAACTCACTACTGCATCAGAACTACGCTATGGGAAGATACCGGAGGTAGAGAGGCAGATCGAGGAAGCAAGTAATCGTCTGGCAGAGGTTCAAGCTCATGGAGCAATGCTAAAGGAGGAGGTGGATCCAGAGGATGTTGCTGAGGTAATAAGCCGCTGGACAGGTATACCTGTTACCAGGCTGATGGAGGGGGAGGTGGCCAAGTTGGTGCGTATGGAGGATGCTCTGCATGTACGGGTAATTGGTCAGGATGAAGCGGTAAGGGCGGTATCGAATGCTATCAGGCGTTCCAGAGCAGGCATGTCGGATCCGAATAGGCCTATAGGGTCGTTTTTGTTCATGGGGCCGACAGGAGTTGGTAAGACCGAGCTTGCCAGGACTCTGGCAGAGTTTCTCTTTGACGACGACAGGGCGATGATTCGTATAGATATGGGGGAGTATCAGGAGAAGCATACGGTATCCAGATTGATCGGTTCACCTCCTGGCTATGTGGGTTATGAAGAGGGAGGACAATTGACTGAAGCCGTGAGGAGGAGACCGTATGCGGTGGTATTGCTCGATGAGATAGAGAAGGCGCACTCTGATGTGTTCAATGTCCTGCTGCAGGTGCTCGAGGATGGACGTCTGACTGACGGTCAGGGACGTACAGTTGATTTTACTAATACGGTGTTGATCATGACATCCAATTTGCAGGTGGAGCCAGCTCAATTCTTCAAGCCGGAATTCGTAAACAGGATAGACGAGATCGTACGTTTTGACCACCTTACCAAAGACGATATCCGTCAAATAGTAGATGTGTATCTGAAGAGGTTGCAGGATAGGCTGCATGATCGCGGTATTGAAATTGCAGTCAGTGATTCAGCCAAGGACTGGCTGGCCGAGCATGGTTACGATCCGGACTTTGGTGCGAGACCTCTGCGTAGGGTGATCCAGCACGAACTGGAAGACCCATTGGCGCTTTTGGTCTTGAATGGCAGCTATGGTGAGGGATCTACCGTGAAGGTAGATGTTACCGGTGACGATAGCAGGTTGGAATTTGGATAACCATTTGTGCATACCGGTGTGCCTATACCTTCCGGTCAGGTATGTCTATGCATCCGGTGTGTTTGTGCATAACGGCGGATTGCAATAGACTTAATAGCTGTGTTTGTTAGAAATTTTCTAGATAGGGAAGTATTTTGCCCGCGACCATAGTTATATGCCCCCAGTGGTCGTTCCAGCAACTTTCTACGCTTAGGGAGATATAGTAGGTTGCCCGCGACTGTAGTGGTAGGTACCCAATGGGGTGATGAAGGAAAGGGCAAACTTACCGACCTGTTGGCAAGAGAGATGGACATGGTGGTGCGCTACCAAGGGGGTCATAACGCTGGGCATACCGTTGTGGTAGATGGTCAGCGTTTTGCGCTGCAGCTTGTACCTAGTGGAGTTCTGTATCCTCATATCACCCCCGTCATAGGAAATGGAGTAGTAGTAGAGCCGGCTACTCTGATAGAAGAGTTGGATGGCTTGTCGGAAAAGGGAATCGATACCTCTAGATTAGTGGTCAGCGGCAATGCCCATTTGATCATGCCATACCATCAAGAGATTGATCGCCTTACTGAGAGATTTCTTGGAAAGGCCTCTCTTGGTACGACGAAAAGAGGCATAGGTCCTGCTTATGCAGACAAGGCTTCCAGGGTAGGGCTCAGGGTGCAGGACATCCTGGATGAAAAGATTTTTAGGCAAAAACTTGAATTGGTACTAAAAGAAAAGAATGCTCTCTTGGCAAAGGCATACAATCGACTTCCACTTGATATAGATGAAATTTGCTCGAAATACTTGGGGGATTACGCTCCAAGGATAGCTTCTATGATTGGTGACAGCGTTGGAATCGTGCATGAGGCGCTTGCATCGGGTAGCAATGTATTGTTGGAGGGTGCTCAAGCTACCTTTCTCGACCTCGATCAGGGAACTTATCCATTTGTGACCTCGTCTAATCCTGTAGCTGGTGGAGCTTGTACTGGTGCAGGTATTGGACCGAAGTATGTAGACAAGGTAATTGGGATCGCCAAGGCATACATTACACGGGTAGGAGCAGGTCCCTTTCCTACTGAGTGTCTGGATGAGTACGGAGACATCCTTGTAGAGCGCGGTCAGGAGTACGGTACAGTGACAGGCAGGAAACGGCGCCCCGGGTGGTTTGACGCTGTAATGATGCGCCAGGCAGTGAGATTGAATTCTCTCGATGAGATAGCACTTACAAAATTGGATGTGCTGGATGTATTCGATACTCTCAAAGTATGCGTAGCCTATGAAGTAGATGGTGAGAAGTGTCTTTATCCTCCCTATCACCAATCTGATTTTCACAAAGCCGTACCTATATATGAGGAACTACCAGGATGGCATGCAGACCTGTCGAGGGTGACTAGGCTAGAGGATATGCCCGCAGCAGCATGTAATTATGTGTCGTTCCTTGCGGAGCAGGTGGGAGTTCCGGTGAGGTTGGTCGGAGTAGGCCCTGCACGTGATCAATTCGTCGAGTTCTGTCCCTAAGCGATATGATACCGCGTTACTCCGTACCTAGAATATCCTCCATCTTCTCGGAAGAGGCCAAATTACAGCGTTGGTTGGAAATTGAGTTGCTTGCTGTCGAAGGATGGGCATCCATAGGACGCATACCGGATGAGGATGCAATTGCTTTGAGGAAGTTGGCACCGGTGGTGGATGATTCATTCTGTAAGGAGGTTGCCAGACGTGAAGAGGTGACCGACCACGATGTGGCAGCTTTTGTGGATGTGGTGCAGGGAAGGGTCAATGCCCCTTCTGCTCGCTGGTTGCACTATGGTATGACATCGTCTGATGTAGTAGATACTGCATTGGGCGTGGCACTTGTAGAGGCTATGGATGCCATTCTGGATTCTTCTGCCAGGCTGGTAGCTGTACTGAAAGAAAAAGCTGAAGAGCATATACATACGCCTGTAGCCGGTAGGACACATGGGATGTTTGCTGAGCCTACTACCTTTGGTGCCAAGTTGGCTCTCTTCTGTCTACAGGCAAATCGTGACAGGATGAGGCTGAAGAGGGCGCGAGAAGGTATTGCAGTTGGCAAACTGTCTGGTGCAGTGGGCACCTACTCGAATATAGATCCGAGAGTGGAGAGCTATGTCTGTTCTCGTTTGGGATTATCACCTGTCCCTGCTAACCAGGTGATTGCAAGGGATAGGCATGCTGAGTTGCTATGGGCATGTGCAATGGCGGGTGCTACTGTAGAGGCTATAGCGACCGAAATACGCCTACTGCATAGAAGCGACGTGGGCGAGGTGCAGGAGCATTTTGCCGTAGGTCAAAAGGGATCCTCGGCAATGCCACACAAGCGCAACCCTATCTTGTCAGAGCGGCTATGTGGTGTCGCCCGTATGTTGCGTGGCTATGTGATTCCCGGTATGGAAGATATTACCCTATGGCATGAACGTGACATATCACATAGTTCCGTAGAACGTGTCATGCTTCCCGATGCCTGTCAGCTTACCTATTACTCTCTCGATAAATGTGCCAGTCTGGTAGAGGGGTTGGAAGTGCGTGCGGATAGGATGCTTGATAATCTTCAGGTTCGCTCGCTCGGATTGCTTTTTAGCCAATCGGTACTTCTGGCTCTGGTCGAGTCGGGCATGGATAGAGATACGGCATATCGTATAGTACAGCGTGATGCCGCAAAGGCCGTAGAGACTGGCAAGCAGTTTCGTGCTGTCTTGGAAGAGGATGACGAGGTGTCTGCAGATAGCCATGTACTCGACCAAGCATTTTCCTTAACGAGAACTCTGGAGAATGTGGATAGATTTTTGGAGGCATTGGAGGAGGTGCGAGTATGACTGAAATGAGAGTACGGGTCCCAGGTTCTAGCCTTGGAGGGGAAGTTGCTGATCTTGGGCCATTGAATATTTCCCTGTATCAGCTTGTAGTAGGTAATCGTGGCAGGCGCATGACAGAGGCCTTGGCAAGATCACTGGGTGATGTGGTAAATGGGATCAATAAGTAATCGTGGCAGGCGCATGGCAGAAGCTGTGGCAAGGGTTGTGACAAGAGTTGTGGCAAGGGTCTGAATATGGCTGATCTTGAATTATTGAGTAGCGGAAAGGTCAGGGATATATATCGTTGCGGCGATGGGATGCTTCTGATGGTTGCCAGTGATAGAATATCGGCATTCGATGTAGTACTAGAAGAGGCCATACCACAAAAGGGTAGAGTGCTTACCTCCATGTCTACTTACTGGATGAACGAGCTCAGGGAAGTGGCACCAAATCATTTGGTAGCTGTCGACCCAGAGTCCTTTCCCGATGTTGTCAAGCAGGCAGACAATGTGGATTGGCGTTCTGGTAGGGCTATGGTGGTCAGGCAAGCCGAGATGCTGCCAGTGGAATGTATAGTAAGGGGGTTTCTTGCCGGATCGGCATGGAAGGAGTACAGCACGTCGGGGACTATTCATAAAATGCCTGTTTCTGCGGGCTTGGAGCTTGGTAGTCGCCTGCCTGAGCCGTTGTTTACCCCATCTACCAAAGCCACTACTGGTCATGATGAGAATATATCATATAATGATATGGTTAATATCGTGGGAGAAGATGTAGCAGATAAGGCAAAGAGGATCTGCCTGGATGCTTATAACCTGGCAGCACAGCAGGCTCAGTCACGTGGCTTTCTGGTGGCCGACACTAAGTTTGAACTTGGCTTTGTGGATGGGGTTCTTACCCTGTCAGATGAGGTACTTACACCCGACTCTTCACGATTTTGGAAAGAAGACGACTGGCAGCCCGGTACCGATTTACCCTCTTACGACAAACAACCAGTCAGAGACTGGCTCGAATCCACTGGATGGAATAAAGTTCCACCTCCTCCCAACTTGCCTGAGGATGTGGTCGAGTCTACATCTCGTCGGTACATCACTGCATATGAGGCTATTACACTTAATAAACTAGATGATTGGTATGGTGCATAGAGGTGCTTTACGAACTTAGTGTGGAGATAATGCCAAAGCCCGGTATAGCAGATCCGGAGGGAGCAACGATACTACGAGCTCTGCATGCACTAGGTTTCGACGTTACAAGGCGAGTTGCAGTAGGTAAGGTAATCAAATTACAGGTAGAGGCAGATGCTGGTGAAGAAGCACTGCAAATTGTCGAGAGCATGGCTGCTAAGTTGTTGGCAAATCCGGTCATAGAGGTTGCCCATGTATCGCTTGTCCAAGAGCACGTGGCAAGCACGGATTAGATGGTCGGCATGGGTCAAGTGTCTGGCATGGGTCAGGTAGCCGGCGTTGCTCAGGTAGTAAGCGTTGGCCAGGTGCCTGGAGTGAGTCAAGTGGCTTGCGTTGGTCAGATATCTGGAGTGAGTCAGAGGTAGTGCAGTGCCGATCAATGTAGCGGTGATTACGTTTCCAGGTACCAACTGCGAGTACGATACCGTGAAGGCACTGGAACGTATCGGTTATAGTGCTGAGTTGGTATGGCATGATGTAGTGGAACTGAATGCTTATGATGCCTTGATATTGCCCGGAGGTTTTTCCTACGGCGACTACTTACGTCCCGGAGCCATTGCAAGGTTCTCGCCAGTCATGCAGGCGGTGGAGGAATTTGCCAGGTCAGGCGGACCTGTACTGGGTATATGCAATGGGTTTCAGCTGCTGACGGAAGCCCACCTGCTGCCTGGGGCGCTCCAGAAGAATGTATCTCTGAAGTTTATATGTCGTAGCGTGGAGGTGAAGGTGGATACCGTACGCTCCTCTCTTACCAGCCTTGCATCCAAGGGTCAGGTCCTGTCCCTGCCAATCAACCACTTTGAAGGTAATTACACTTGCGATGACGCTACGCTTAAGATCCTTGAAGAGGATGAACGGGTGCTTCTTCGTTATGTCGACAATCCCAATGGATCAGTCCATTCTATAGCTGGAATATGTAACGAGGAAGGCAACATAGCTGGTATGATGCCGCATCCCGAGCGGGCTAGCGATGAACTGTTGGGCTCCACTGATGGTATCTTGCTCTTTAGATCGTTATGCGAGGGTAAGTTCAGTCGTTAGACGTTGCCTTGAATGGCAAACTTCCCTTCCCTTCCATTCCCTTCCCTTCCATTCCCTTCCCCTATCTATCTATCTATCTATCTATCTATCTATCTATCTATCATCCATCCCTTCCCCTCTGTGCCTCCCTCTATCCATCCCTTCTTTGCCGCTAAAGTCACTTCAAGCCGGACTTGCCCCTCTATCCATTTCTCCTTTCCCCTATCTATTCATTCCTTCCTCTATCCATTTCCATCCATGCCACTGCACGATGGTGAACCGTGCGGGGCAAATCTTTCTTCCTGCTCATTTCACTGGTCAAACTTATAGTTCCTTCGAGTCGTTTCTTCATCGTTTTGTATTAATTACGCATACTGTTTCATGAATTGTTGTAACATGTTATTGATGGGAAACGATAACGATCGCAACTGGACATTCTTGACCAATCATGGACATGTCTTGTTGTGCATAAGTCGCAACGAACAGATTAGAGCTCGCGATATAGCTGAACAGGTAGGGATTACTGAACGAGCGACACAACGCATTATTGCCGATCTGGTAGCCTCAGGGTACATAACGATCGTACATGAGGGACGTAGAAATCGCTATATTTTGAACGACAGACTACCGCTCAGGCATCCGGTAGAGAACGCTCATCTGGTAGGTGAATTGTTGCATGTACTCATGGATCCAAAGAGTAAAGCCTGAACCAGCTTATTGGTGTTTTCGCACAATATATATGCTGGAAATATGTAAGATTCTCTGATGACATTTAACTTATACTTCGGCATAATTAATGTCAGTGAAACTACGTACGAAAAAAGTGAGCAGTGTTGTAAGGTTGTGCCTGCAATGGGGTTATGCTAACGCTTCTACACATGTAGGTGGGCGTTTGATTTGCCCAAGAAGGCATACTATGGGATGCCCTATCCGTGGGCACAAGCAGTACGGTATGGGGCTGATAGAGGTCATGGTTGCTCTGTTCTTGCTAATGTTGGTTCTTGGGCCAACGCTCTTTTTTCTTATTGGTGGTATGAATCTGCAGGCCGACAACAGATTTAGGGTAACTGCTATCAGTCTGGTAAATAAGCAACTCTCTCATTTTGAAAGTTCTTTTCTACAGTGGTTTCCCGAGGCGGGAGCTGGTCCTCATGGAAATCTAACTAATCCACCTGTTTGTAATGCTTTCAGTGGTGCTACGTTTTCAGGTGCAACGAATGGGTGCGGGGTTTTCAACCCTTCTGCGTTCCTTCCCCGGTCACAGAGAATAGGTAGAATTACCTATAAGTTGTCTTACAGCGAGTCGTGGATAAGCTCTACTCCCAATAATGCACTGGGATGTGCTGTCACTCCAACCGGGCCATTTCCACCAGCAATGATACGTGTGCAGGTGACCTCTTCGTGGCCGCTTAGTGGGAAGACTCAGAGCGTGACCTCTTCGACTTACGTACCTGTTCCGTTGGAATATTACAATATCAGTGACGGTTATATCGCAGTCCATGATCGTGCTGCAAATGTTAGCGTAGGTGCTCCACCTGTGCCTGTTTACGTATTTGGACTTGGAGGGCTATACATATCCCAATTGGATGGTAATGGTTGTGCTTTCTTCATCAATCTTCCGGTTAATCCGAATACTGGTCAGGCTACCTATGAGGTTGCTACAGGAGGTTTCTACAGATTGGTTACAGTATGTGCAGGGCACACTACTCCAGTGCCTTTTGCATCTGGAGGTGGTACAGTAGGAGGAGGGTGTGGGAGCGTAAGCGGGAAGGGTGCAGCACAGGGGCAACTCACATTAAATCCCAAAGTACTGAAGTACCTGCTGCAGCCGCTTAATACGACTAGTCCTTCTCAGACTGTAACGGCTACCAATACAGGAACGTGGCCGGTGGCTATTTATAATGTATCTATATCGGGCGCTCAAGCAAACAACTTCAACGTAACATCCGACGGTTG
>JAJZWK010000069.1 GCA_021846725.1 Actinomycetes bacterium
GGATCATCACCAGCGGAGTGCCCGCCTCATTAGGTGTGAAATCCGGTGGCCAGTGATGACGTATCTCTATATCATGCATATTTGCTACAGTTGGTACTGCAGCCATTTCCATGACTGAGTCAGTCGGATAGGGAGGGCTATCGGTCGGGGCAAGTACAAACTGTATGTTATTGCGATATGCAAGGGCGCGAATAAGCTCTCTGGAGACGGTGGCCAAGCTGTGGTGGGCATAGAGATCGCCCACCCAGCGAATAGTTAATGCGTCTGAACTGGAGCGATCTATCATCTGATAATATTAGCTCAGTACTGAAACGATTACAATAATTTTTTTGTCTAAGAAGCTCAGTGGATAGGCATCAAGCTGACGTACTTCGCCAGTCTTTTTGCAACAGTTTACCAGATATTGCGCCTCTTCGTCTTGCACTGCTTTCTCGGATAAACGACTCCCTGGCCCAAGCTGCCTATTAGCTGAGCCTCTCAAGTTAATTAGGTCTGCCTGATTAATTAGGTCTGTCTGACAGGTAGGTATGGTACCATAGTGGGGTGACGATATCTGGTGAGGCAAGCGTTGAATGCACAGAGGCTACGGATATTAAACCTGACTCGGCAAGTGTGGTTATCCTGGCTTGGAATGCATGGGAAGTGACTAAGACATGCCTGGATAGTATAGAGGCTACTCTGCGTGATGGCGATGAAGTAATCGTGGTCGACAATGGCTCTACAGACGGAACGCAAGTCAATCTTCAAGCATATCCCTGGGTAAAAGTTGTTCGAAATGATCTCAATATTGGCTTTGCAGCTGGCAACAACAAGGGCTATATGGCTACGACACGACCATTTGTCGTCTTCCTGAATAACGATACCATCCCGACCGGACGTTGGCTGGATTACCTGTTAGCCCCATTTGCTGATGAGGCAGTAGGAGCCACTGGCCCCAGGTCCAATTATGTTACGGGGCCGCAGTTGGTCGACAAAGTTCCTTATAGTGCTGGAGATATGTTGTCAATGCGTCATTTCGCTGCCCGTTGGTCTGCACAGCACGCCAAAGAAGTGGAGCAGGTAGATATGTTGATCGGGTTTTGTATTGCCGTACGTCGCACGGCCTTTGAAGAGGTGGGTGGCTTTGACGAATCCTTTGGTGTGGGCGGCTTTGAGGACAATGACTTATGTGTCAGGCTGAATAAGGCTGGCTGGAAACTGTGTATAGCTCACGGGTCATTCGTACACCATGAGGGACATCGTACTTTTGATGCCAATGGCATGGACTGGTATACCGAGCAGCAAAGAAATAGGGGTTATTTTATGTCGAAGCATGGGGTTTCCTCAGTTACCCCTGTTGCATCTGGTGGAGAGGATATTGGAAGTACAGAGCCGGAGCAGTGCAATTCGTATTACTACTATGATCGTCCGGAGGTGGTAGCTCGTATTCCAATTGGTGCTCGTAGGGTACTTGAACTAGGTTGTGCCGCCGGTAGGCTTGGGGCAGCCTTGAAAAATCGACAAGAGTGCTATGTAATTGGTATTGAACAGGAGCCGCAGCCTGCCACCGAAGCAGCCAGCTTGTTGGATGAGGTGATAGTTGCTGATTTGAGCAACGTACTGGCTAGTATTGGGGGTGACTTTGATGCAATAGTGGCAGCCGATGTTTTGGAGCATCTGGAGGATCCTTGGAGCGTTGTGCACCAGTGTGCAGCGTTACTTCGTCCCGGTGGAGTGGTAGTAGCAAGTATCCCCAATATTGCCAATCTTGCAATTATTGCTGGGTTGGCTGGTGGCAGCTTTCCCTATGCTGATGCAGGTATCCTTGATAGAACCCATCTGAGATTCTTCACGAGAGCAAGCGTTAAGGGGATGTTTGCAGAGGCTGGGCTTAATGTGGAATCTCTTGAAGCTATCCGTGATCCTCAATTAGCCAATCTGGAAATCTCTCCTGGAAGCAGTGCTGATATTTTTATAGGCGATACAGTAGTGCGTGGAGTAGATGCCAAACGCCTCGATGAATTGGCTGCCGTGCAGTTCTTGGTGACTGCTCGTAAGCGTACCAGGATGTCCATGTCAAGACGCCGTCCAAGGGTATACGATTGCATTCCTTTCTTCAATGAGTTGGACATGCTGGATGCGCGAATGGAGGAGATGTCTCCGGCAGTAGATGTATTTGCTATCAGCGAATCCGCTCTGACTCATAGCGGCACTGATAAACCGTTAATATTTCCCGATCACCGAGAGAGATTTACAAACTACGGAAGGGAAATCAGATACCTGGAGACCGAGCTTTCTCGGGATAGTGATACCTGGCAACGAGAGGCATCTCAGAGAGACGCGCTTGCTGTAGCACTTTCAGATGCTGATCCTGATGATGTGGTGATTTGTTGTGATCTGGATGAGATCGTTGATGCAGCAAAGATGGACGAGATTATCGATGCGACATCGACTGGCCCAGTGGCTCTTGCAATGCCCGTTTACTATTACTCATTGTCTTGGCGCTCTCCACAACGGTGGATTCACGCGAAAGCATTCAGAGTACGTGATATGCCCTCATCACTTAGTTGGCTCAGGCTAAGCAACATAGTTGGCTGGGGGGAGCTGCCTGTAGTGGAGAATGCTGGATGGCACCTTACTTATTTTGGCGGAGTAGATAGAGTCCATGAGAAACTATCGTCATTTGCTCACTCCGAGTACAATACTCCTGATATTCATTTATCGATGGATGAGCGTATTAGGCAGGGAATAACCGTTCATGGAATACAGCTGGAACATGTAGATGACCCTTTCCCCGATTGCCTGCGTAAGCGTTTTGGCGATAATGGTCAATATAGGTGAACGGTTGTTTACTGGACAGACTACTAAGAGACTCAGCCTCTAACATGAGTGTTATTTTATAAGTGAGAATCGGAGATTACTATGACCACAATAGGACCACAAGCCCAAGGATCTGCTTCTAAAGACGGTATTACTACGGGTTCTAGGCCTTCGGTAGCTGTAGTCATAGATGCCTACTCGTCGTGGCCACATATACAGAGATGTCTGGATTCTTTCAGCTCTGTATTGGATAAGAGTAGAGACACGCTGGTAGTACTTATCCGCACCGATCCAAGTAGCGCTGCTTTCAAGGATATAGTCAAGCGTTTGAAGCTATATCCATGGGTCAATGTGATAGATAGCGTATCAGGGCTTGTCGCTAATACCGTTGAAGGAGCATCTTTACCTGCCTATAAGTCTCGGATGGTATCTAAATTGCCGAGCTATGCAGTATTCTTGAATAGAGCGTTAGAATTTCTGCAACAATCGACATACGATATACTTTTTCTGGCAGATAGCTCTCTGCTTATAGATGTAGCTGCATTCCGCCAGATTCTGGATGCTTTTAGTGATGGACGGGTTGGGGCAGTTGGATCTTTGTCAAACAACGCTGTAGGGGATCAATTGATGGCAGAGGTAGCTTATGACCCAAATGATATTGCATCGTTGCGTCGGTTTTCGCGCAATTGGTCCGACACGCACAGTGGCGAAACACAAGATGTCGAATGGTTGGATCCAGGAATTGTGGCATTTCACCGTAGGGCGTTGGTTGGCAATTTTAATACCGACATCCATGAGCCTGTATATGTGAAGGAAGACATGATAAGGCGAATTGCAGACTCAGGGTGGAAGCTAAGGATTGCAAGAGGAGCTTTTTCTCATTACGACACTGCCAACTTATGTATGGATGCTTTTCGCAAGGAGCAGATCGATCACGATAGGCAGACATTCTTTAGTATTCATGGAGAACAGCCAAGAGCGTCGGTGCCTATGCTGATATCAGCATGCCTCATTACCAAGGATGAAGAGAAGAACCTTCCGGAGTGCTTGGAGTCTTTGGCAGGCATAGCTGATGAAATAGTGATCTACGATACCGGTTCTTCTGATATGACCATTGATATTGCAAGAAGCTATGGTGCTACGGTGGTGGAAGGATACTGGGATGACGATTTTTCCAGGGCCAGAAATGCAGCCAGGCAGGTATGTCAGGGGCAGTGGATACTATGGGTAGATGCCGATGAGCGTGTCGTTGGCTCCAGGCCAGAGACGATTAGGCAGTCGCTTGCGGAGATGCCCTCGAACATAGAGGGTTGTCTTATTCACATAGACAATTTAGAGGGTACCGGGGTGACGTCTGCGTTTACCCATCCAGCATGTAGAGTATTTCGCCGTTTAAGATGCCATTGGCATGGACGCTTGCATGAGCAGATATCTCTGGTCGATCAGAGCGCGAAGAGGGCGCCTTTTCTTGTCCCTTTTACCAGACTGCGCCTTTTGCATGTAGGCTATCTGGATGAGGCTATACGCAATCGATCAAAGCCAGAACGCAATGTCCGTGTAGCGACAGAAGAGATAGGAGAGACCGTCGACACATCGGAGGACTCCAGGGATGAGTCCTACCTCAAGATTAGTCTGGCCAGATCAAAATCGATGGTAGGGGAGGCTGAAGAGGCTGTCAAGATGGCATTGGATGCTGTAGAGGTTGCCACAGATCCGACGACCAGAAGGCTGGGTCTACGCACTGCCATAGAAGCTTTAAAGGTGCTTGGTCGTCTTGATGAAGCCCTCGAGCAAGTAGACGAACTGCGCAGGTGTTCGTCCAATCCGATTACGGCTAATACACTGGAGGCACTGATAAGGCTACAGATGGGTGAACCAGAGGCTGCGCTCTCCCTACTGGAAAATATCGGTGAACGAGAGGTAGACGACGATATGTTTGAATACCGCGCAAGCCAATTTATGGGGATAAGGGCTCGTGCCCTCTCAGCTTTGGGGAGATATTCGGAGGCATCTGACTTGTTGCTGCATACACTTTCAGAGGAGGGCGTGCTCGATGCCCACTTGGGCGATCTAATCGATGCACTGGAGAGATCCGGTAGAAGCGTCGCCGAAGTTGCATTGGCGCTCAAAAAGGGCAATTCGCTTGTTCCCTTTATGGCCCAACTGGTTCAATTGCCGCCGGACAAAGCCGATGCTGTTCTGGAGGCATGCTATGTTCGCTGGGGTAGTAGTGGAGATCATGGAGTACCGAGTGAAGTAATGGCTACTGCAGCAATAGTTGCCAGACGTCTCGACCTTGCTCGGGCGCTGGAATGGGCGATGAGGATAAGAGGGATGGGGATAGTATCGCAAGATGATCTCTTATTGGACAGGGCACGTAATCTTGAACTCCCCTTTTCGGAGAGGGTACTTTCTGTGGCGAGTTGTATATATGCCTTTGAGGATCGTGGAGCATATACTGTTTTGAGATCTATGCTCAATGAGGCAATCTATGCAGGGGAACCTGATGTAGGTGGTGGAGGTATCTTTGGCAATGGTGAACGAGGTCGTATGGGAGGCGTGGGCAACGGCAGTAGCAGTAGCAGTAGCAGTGATGACGCCCTGGAGAGCGTCTTAGCCAAAGTAGAAGCTCTTGTACCCGGTCTTGTATCCAGGGTACTGCTGGAAGTGAGCATAGTCATCTACTGTCATAACGATGCAGACGCTACAGGTAGGTGCCTTGCGGCTGTACAGAAGTATTGCAAGGCTGGTTCTTACGAAGTTATCCTGGTAGATGATGCCTCTACCGACTCCACTAGAGAGCTTACCGTACCGGTCGGCTCTCGTTTGAGGTTGCACAGGAATGCGGAGCATCTGGGGACTTTACAGAGTTATTATCTCGGCTCCCAACTGGCTAATGCACCTTATATCATACTGATGGACAATCATTCAGTGTTGTTTCCTGGACAGGTCGATAAACTGGTAGAGACGCTGGGAGCTCGAGATGAGGACTCAGATATATCGGAGTACGATATCATTACTATTGATAAAAATGACGATCGTTGTACAGTGCTAGACAATATACCTTCCGGTACTACTATTGGAGCATTTCGCAGAGATGCGTTTCCAATGGTGGATTGGGGTACACTTGGGGATAATACGCATGGGGACTTGGCACCGAATAATCAGGCTGTCATGCTTACCCCAGAGCATTCTCATGGTTCGTTGGATGACGTGCAAATACCTAGTGTACCGAGACACGATGTATTGATACGTGATGTATCACCAGGAGATAATGAAGATACTGCTGGCGGCGTGGTGAATATACAAGTGCGTGTTCCACAAGAAGAGAGCATACCTACCGTTCATGTCATCGGACCGCTTGGAGTAGCGAGCGGACTCGGTAAGGCTACCAGATTGGTAGAGGAGGCATGTATGGCAGCAGGACTCAGAACCTCGTGCACCTCCATAGACATATTGGAGCGTGATCTCCAGGTTCGCCTTACGGCGCTTTCCGCTCGCTCTGCGCAGGATACAAACGGCAGTCATATAGACATTATCTGCATGAACCCTGATCAGTTACAGCATCAAGCAACGAGAGGCTTGCCGGTAGGTTGCAATGATGCATATAGAGTGGCGATGTGGAATTGGGAGACAGAAGATCCCCCGAAAGGGACGGTAGACGTATTGGGGCGTATGAACGAGATATGGGTATTGAGTGACTTTGAACATAGAGTTTTCAGGAAGGCTTCCTCGTCGATACCGATCCATATATTCCCCTATCCTCTGCCCCTCAAGTCGGATCCACTATTTAGCCGTGAGTCTATGGGTCTTCCTCAGGGGTTTATATTTTTGAATATCTTTGACGCGTTTTCCAATGTAAGCAGGAAAAATCCAGATAGCCTGATTGCGGCTTTTACCAGGGCATTTAGTCCTGGAGAAGGTCCCATACTGGTGATGAAGATAAATAACGCAGATAAGTCGTCCTGTCTTATTCGTCTGCGGCAACTGGTAAGGGGGAGGGATGACATCAAGTTTATAGTCAATGAAGTCTATACAGATGAGCGCATAGATTCTCTGGTTGCTGCAGCCGATAGCTATGTCTCTCTTCATCGCTCGGAAGGATTTGGCCTACCTCTTGCAGATGCCATGGCATGGGGCAAGCCAGTCATAGCCACGGGCTATTCAGGCAACTTGGATTTTATGAACGAGGATAATTCCTATCTGGTTCCCTGGCGCTATACTGAGCTCACTCATGATGACGGTCCTTATCCAGCAGGTGCCAGGTGGGCAGAGCCCGATATTGATAGAGCAGCAGAGATCATGCGTAATGTCTTTTACCATCAAGATGTTGCTCGTGCCAAGGGTGAAGCAGCCAGAGCGTACATCAGAGAGAACTACTCGTTGGCAAGAGCTGTGGAGTTTGTCGAGAGAAGGGCAGCTTCTATAGCTGAGAGCATATCTGAAGGTATACATCTATCCAAGTTCCCACGCCCAGTGAGCGAAGAGGGCAGTCACGATAATGCGATAGAGTCGCAATCGGCTGCCAGGATAGGTGATATTTTACCATCATCTGCCCACCAAGTTCTACAGGTGGACAACTGGTCGCAATCGGCTGCCAGGATAGGTGATATTTTACCTACAGAAGGAGATGTAGCTGGTGATGACCTACCATCGGTCATCGGGGACATCCATGTTGCTCAGGGGATTGATATAGTTCCTCCTCTATCCAATTATCGAAGTGATAGTATCGTATTTAACTCTATACTCAAGGCAATTGGAGCTTTGCCTATTCCGTTTACGCTATTGAGCAAGGGGGATAATCCTACCCATGATGTGGTAGTCGTGTTCTCTGACCCTGATGCCCTGCCAGCTTTTGCCGTAGAACATGGGGAAACATTCTTTGAACGATATGTCATAGGTTGTTTTGATTGGCCGCTGGATGATATACCGGCTAATGTCGCAAGGGGATTCAGGTATATGAATGAAATTTGGGTCCCATCTGAGCAGGCTTACCGTGCAGTCTCTCGTACAATTGAGATGTCAGGAATGGCGAAGCCGGTAGTCAAGTTGCCCATGTCTGGAATTGCCGTTACCCATATTGACAACTTCGACGGCGATGCGGACAATGCCGGTAGCGGCAGATACATCAATCATGGTAAGGGCGGTATTGTGCATAGTGAAATCGATGGGGACGATGGTCATGGCAAAGGCGGTAATGAAGTCGATACCGGCAGTAAAGTCGCTATAGATGAAGGCTGGAGCAGTGGCCGGAGCAGTGCAGGTAATATGCACCTCGCAGGCTCGCTGCAAGC
>JAJZWK010000070.1 GCA_021846725.1 Actinomycetes bacterium
CAACTACAGCTCCAAGATCGATTGACCCAGTGCTTGTCGATATACCCTCTATTGGGTGGTGACCGTTTTGCCAGTAGGCCTCGCCCGCTCTTAACAGAGCCTTTGATGGTATGCATCCTATGTTTACGCAAGTACCACCTATAGTGCCCTTTTCTACCATAGCGACATGATAACCGGCTTCAGAGGCTTTTATAGCTCCGGCGAATGCAGCAGAGCCCGCGCCAATAATAATCAGATCATAATTGGTATGTGATTCTTCATCATATGTCTCTTTTGTCTTTATCGACCTTACCGGTGCGGTTTCTTGTAGTTCCTGATTCGATATATGCTCCTGTACGCTGATTTCTCCGGGACGGTATCCGGCAGCCTGTACAGCGTTCTTCAAGGCGGAATCGCTTATTCCGGCTGTCCAGGTAAATCGAGCCTCTCCCTTCTTCCAGTTCGCCTCGATCTCATTTACGCCAGCCTCTTCGAGAGCGGTTTTTATATGATGCTCACAATCGTTGCAACTCATTCCCTCTATCTTGATTAAAGCTCTTTGTCCTTCTCCAAAAAGTACCGGTAAATCAGCCATCTTGCATCTCCCTTTCTTATTTTTTTCTGTTATTTTTCTCTACCGATCTGGGCTGCTAGCACATTGATGCCGTTCTCAACCTGTCACTTGGATTGTCCGGCTGAGCTAATACCGTGCTAACTAATACTGTGTTGCATACGACTGAACCATTTGGAACAGCGTAGGCTTGACCTAGATCAATGTAATTATGCACCTTCCAGTAGAGTGGAATGTCAAGAGGATATTAGAATGTTGATTATAAATTATTTATCTGGCGTGATTTTATAGTTATTTTTGGAATAGGCCACCAGGCTATTAGGCCACCAGGCTATTAGGCACTGGCGTTTTTTGCTGGATTGCGCACGTCATCGATAACACGTGAGTTCCTGAAATACACCATCACTGCGGGTACAGCCGCCTTTTTCGAGTTTTTGGTTGTTTGGTACTAGTCACCTAGTTGGTTTAACCGTTGGTCAATCGTGGAAGATATGAATTGCGTTATGCTGGCAATCGGATTTCTGCTGTAAATATCTGAAAAGAATCCTGCCGCGATTAGACGACGTGCAGTGTCAGTGTCGACCCCTCTACTCTCTAAGTAGTAGATTTGTTCAGGATCGACAGGACCGGTAGATGAGGCGTGGTTACAGTGGACGTCATTTTCCTCTATTGTCAGATTGGGTACAGAATCAGCCTTGGCCTGTTCAGATAGTATAAGATTACGATTAGTCTGTAGAGCATTACTCCCTTTGGCACCTGGTTTTATCTCGATCAACCCGCTGTACACAGTACTCGAATTCCCTCCTGCAATACCGGTAAAAAGCAAGTTGCTTACAGTATGTCGTGCATTGTGTGTCTGTATAGTTCTCATGTCTTTTATCTGATTGTCTGTGGCAATATACGCTGACATGAGTTCACTGGATCCACCCTCGCCAGCTAGGGTAGACGTGGTCAACGTCCTTGCATAGGATCCACCGACAGATACTCCCAATGATCGTAGCTGGGCATTCCTTCCTACGGTACTTTCGAGGTAGCCAATTTGCCAATGCGAATCAGGCAACAACTGGATGTTGGCATAGTTCAAAGAAGCATTGTCATCTATGTTTATCAAGGTAGCTGGCACAAATAATTTTTGGATTCCGTAGTCATCTGGTGCTTGAATGACTATTTCTACTATTGATACCTCTGCATGCTTTCCGATATTGATACTGAGAGTGGAAAAGGAGGTAGACATCCTTACATCTTGGCTATCTCCGTCTTGACCATCAAGCTGACCGTCCGGCTGAGCAACTCCCGTTGGACAAGAAGAAGAGATGTTGATTACTACTATCGGGTACTCTACAGATATGTCTGGGGCTATATTGATTGCAACTGGCCCCAGTCCGTAAGCACTATTCATCAGGCGAAATATGTCTTGTTGGTGCAAACTATCCAACGATTCAATGCCTTTGGGCACCTCTTTGGGGAGCGGGGTAATTGAGATTCCATCGGCATTCAACAGGTGACCGTCTTCCTTGTTGGTTTGCTGGGTGTCTTTAGCCATCGAAATACTGCCGGTACCCAACTGGTCACTGAATTGATCATTACTCGATATGTTGTTTATATTGGCAACGACCCCATTTTGTTCTGTCGCTATCCATACCCCGTCATATATAATGGTAAGGGCAGCTCGATTGCTCACTACCTGTGAAGCAACATGATCGCAATAATCAACATATGAACTTATATCCAGAGATGTCTTTAGTTGCTCCTGTATATCTATCTGGTTTGGGCTTGATGATTCATGCTCATATGCTCTGTAAGTATCAGCTTGGACCAGGGTATCGAAGTCAAGTGAATCTATAATACTGTAGCGCCAGATTTCCTCTGATTCCGATGGTCTTTCCGCATTGGCAAGTTTTCCCAGCGCCGCCTCGCTCCTCTCGGAGATCCAACTGTTTTTATGTAATATAGGTCTGAAGTTCTTTAGATGCATATTTTGGTATTGGGAGAGTGCATTGCCTACTTCTCTACTTGTCTGGGTTCATCTGGAGAACTGCCCGATATTTCGTCTAGTCCTTGAGCCAGTGCGTTCCAAGCAAGGATGGCACACTTTATTCTTACCGGGAAGCGAACGACCCCCTGTAATGCTGCCAATTCGCCCATGGCATCCATATCTATGTCCATTTGGGCATCATCGGTACCATCCTCCAATTTAGATTCATGTATAGACATCAATTTTTTGAAGTCAGATATTATCTGTCTGGTTTCCTCTATAGTTTTGCCTTTGACAGCCGCCGACATAAGTGATGCCGATGATTGGCTTATCGAACACCCTTGTCCCTCTATTCGCACATCTTCAAGTACGCCATTCTTTTCCAGTAGGTACACTATTACCTCGTCGCCACAGAGGGGATTGTATGCCTCCACACGCTGCGAAGGTGGTACCTCCATGCTTCCGCGGTTGCGCGGGTTGCGATAGTGATCGAGAATGATTTCCCTGTACAGGTCTTCAAGTCCTGAGCTGCTCATGATTTATTTTATCTCTTTCAATTCTGCCGTTTTCTCCACATCCGATTCTGTCATTCCGATTCTGCCGTTTTTCCAAATCCAGTCCTACCATCCCATCTCATCCAATCTAAATTTGGTCGCTCCACGCTGTTTCACCCCCATCTAATCTTAATCTAGCTTCAGTCCTCCAATGCCGTTCCATGTCATCCAAATCCAGTACTTTCATCTCATCCAAATATGCTAGCTGCTTTAGACAATGCTTCGATCAGTCTATCGGCATCGGAAGTGTCGTTGTATAGGTAGAAGGAAGCTCTGGCGGTAGCACTAGTTCCCAACCTGCGCATCAGTGGTTTCGCGCAGTGATGGCCTGCTCTTATGCATACATTTGATTCGTCGAGTACTTGGGCGAGATCGTGAGGATGGATGTCTTTTAGTGCCAGAGAGATTACACCTCCCCTGTTCTCAGTGGTATCAGGTCCCATGATGGTAATGTCTCTGCCAAACGTGTTTTTGAGCGAGTCGATGGTATATGCAGTTAATTCAGCATCATGATGGAATATGTTATTCATTCCTATGTTGTCCAGGTATTCTATTGCAGCGGTAAGCCCTACCGCCTCTGCAATGGGTGGAGTGCCAGCCTCAAAGCGTGTGGGTATTTCAGCCGGTACTATACCCTCGAATTTCACATCTAGAATCATCCCGCCACCACCTATAAACGGGGGTATTGAATCAAGTAATTCTGCCTTACCCCACAGTACACCTATGCCGGTTGGCCCAAGCATCTTGTGTCCACTAAATGCAAGGAAGTCGCAGTCGAGTTCTTTGACGTCCACATGAGCATGGGGAACCAACTGAGCTCCATCGGCAACCACGATTGCACCAGCACTATGTGCCGCATCAGCTATCTTTTTGAATGGCGGTATCGTGCCAAGTACGTTTGACATCAAAGTACAGGCTACGAGTTTCGCTCCGTCGACTATCTCTTCCAGATTGTCCAGGTCGAGCAGGTAATCGTCTCTCATAGGTATTACCCTTAGCTCTATTCCCCGTTCCTTGTGAAGCATAATCCAAGGTACCAAGTTTGCATGGTGTTCTATCTCGGTAACTACTACTACATCCCCCTCGCTCAGCCTATGCATACCCCACGAGTAGGCGATTAAGTTGATCGCTTCTGTGGCATTTTTGGTGAACACTATCTCTCTTGCAGGGTCAGGGGCACCGACAAATTTGCCTGTAGTAATTCTTGCATTTTCATACAAGCGGTCAGCTTCCTCTGCCAGCTTGTATACACCTCTGTGTACATTTGCGTGGCTGTAATTGTAATAGCCTGACATGGCATCTATTACACATGTAGGGCGCTGGGAAGACGCAGCAGAGTCAAGGTATGCAATTGATTCCCCATGAAATCCTTTGGAGAGTAGTGGAAAATCTTGCTTGATGTGCTCTACGTCGAGTTGCGTCTTAGTGGTAGCGATATCTGTATCTGTCATTGCTTTACCTCAAATGTATCCTTATCTTAATAAGCATTCTGATCGCTCGTTGCTCCTGGTGTATTTCATTCCTGGTCCCACCTTTCGTACCCGCTACTGTCTATTTCCATAGCCAGTTCACTACCACCGGTGGCTACCACTGTGCCATTTACGACTACTGCCGTCCTATCGGGCTTTATCAACTCAAGAAATTTCGCGTAGTGAGTAACGATTACAGTACTCATCTGCGGACGACGCTCCATAATTGATTTTACTCCAGATGCCACCGTGGTCAGTCCGTCTACATCCAAACCTGAATCGGTCTCGTCCAGTATTGCCAGGTCTGGCTCCAGTAGTGCCATCTGAAGTATCTCATTCCTCTTACGCTCTCCGCCCGAAAGACCCTTATTCAAGTGGCGAGTGGCGAATTCATCGTTCATTCCCAGCTTTTTCAACCACTCCATGATCTCCAAACGTATTTCCAGAGCGGATACTTCGGTGGTTCTACGTGCTGATACAGCCTGTTTCAAGAACTGTACGATGGGTAACCCTTCAATGGATTCGGGGTGCTGGAAAGCCATGAATATACCGGACTTTGCCCGTACGTCCGGTGGCCAATTCGTAATATCCTCCCCTTTGTATATGATACTCCCAGCGCTGACTACGTACTCCGGATTGCCTAGTATGGTATTTGCAAGCGTAGATTTTCCGGATCCATTCGGTCCCATGATGGCTATTATCTCTCCCTCTCCTATTTGCAGGTCGATGCCATGAAGTATCTCCTGTGTCTCTGTGCCTGCGTGTAGTCCTGATATATCCAGTAGGGGTACGATATTGCCTGGTAATTCTCTTGGATTACCCGATGAGCCTGCCTTTTCGAGCCCTTTGTTTTCAGATGTCATACTTATCTATTCTAGGGGATTGGAGATCATTTACACAACAGTGATTAGAAAAAATAATGCTTTGCCATACTCAGTTGGATGAACTAAGTTGGTATAGATATGACTGATCAATGGAATGCGACTGGAGTAAATGTGTCCATGGGATCCATGCAATCATTGGTTACGCTTGTGGAAGAGACTACCTTTTCGATCAGTGAACCCAATGGGGATATCTTGCAAAACAGTGCTCAAGGACTCTTCTTCAGGGATACCAGATTGGTTTCGCGTTATGAAATAGCTGTTAATGAGAGCAGGTTAGAGGGACTCGGTGTCTCCAGCAGTGAACCATTCTCGGCCGTATTCGTTTCCAGGCCATTGCCGCCGCCGGGGGGTGCTCCGCCAACTCTACTGGTCACAAGGGCACGCCATCTGGGCAATGGAATGAGGGAGGATATTGAGATACGCAATTTCAATGACGAACCCACCTACTGTTCACTCGATATTATGCTCTATTCCGATTTTGCGAATTTGTTTGCGGTGAAGGAGGGGAGAGCTGGAGATTCAAGTCAAGATATAAGCCTCGATGCGAATGAAGACAGGATGGTATTCTCCTTCCGTCATGGTGGCTTTTCCAGAGGCACGGGAGTAAAGTTCTATCCGTTACCGACGAGAGTTAGTAGAGATGTAGCCAGTTTTGAAGTAATCGTGCCAGCCAAGGGACACTGGAATCTGTGTATAGAGGTGCATCCTATCATGGATGGTCAGGATATACAGCCAAGGTATACATGCGGAAGTCCTATAGAAAATGCAACCCCATCAGAGCGCTTGGCAAATTGGAGAAAGTTGGTTCCTCAGGTCGATAGCGGAAGTCAGTTATTCAATAGAACTATAAACAGGAGTGTGGAGGATCTGGGTGCCCTTCGTATTTTCGACCCCGATTATCCTGATAGAGCTGTGGTTGCTGCCGGGGCACCGTGGTTTATGACTGTATTCGGTCGTGACTCTCTTATAACGGCATGGATGTCTCTCATATTCGATTCAGATATGGCGCTTGGGGTAGTACAGACCCTGGCACGCTTTCAGGGGAAGGAGGTCAATCCCAGGACCGAAGAAGAGCCTGGTAGGATACTTCATGAAATGCGTTTTGGGGAGGCTGCTTCGCTATCGCTTGGAGGTGGTTCAATTTACTATGGAACGGTAGATGCTACTCCACTTTTCGTCATGCTGGTGGGCGAGTTGTTGCGCTGGGGAATGGCCAAGGAAGCAATTGAAGACATCCTTCCCAATGTGGATAGAGCTATAGATTGGATAGAGCGATTTGGTGACAAGAATCGGGATGGTTATGTGGAATATATGCGTCAGACTGACAGGGGTCTCAAAAATCAGGGCTGGAAGGATTCATGGGACGGGATCAGATATGCCGATGGAAGAGTAGCTGAGCCCCCAATATCGCTTTGTGAGGTACAGGGTTATGTATATGCTGCCTATCGTGCCAGAGCAAGGATTGCCAAAGTATGGGGGGATGAAAATTTGTGGCAGGCATACAGTGCTAAAGCCGCCGACCTGAAAGAGCGATTCAATAGGGATTTTTGGTTGGAGGATAAAGGGTGGTATGCAGTCGGCCTTGATGCGGATGGTCACCCCATAGATTCCCTTACATCTAATATCGGTCATTGCCTGTGGACAGGTATAGTAGATGAGGATAAAGCCGGTGAAGTGGCCAAGAGGTTGTTGAGTTCGGATATGTTCAGTGGATGGGGAATTCGTACGCTTGCTGATTCTATGGGGGGATACAACCCCTTGAGTTACCATTGTGGTTCGGTATGGCCTCACGATACTGCAATAGCTGCTGCAGGATTAATGCGTTATGGTTTTACCGAACAATCTGTGGAGGTAATATCGTCTCTCCTGGATGCAGCGGAACGTATGGGAGGGAGGTTGCCGGAGCTGTATAGTGGTTTGGCGCGTAGCGAATTAGATACCCCCATTCCTTATCCCACCTCGTGTTCTCCGCAGGCATGGGCATCAGGTGCCCCGCTATTGTGCTTGCGCAGCTTGCTTGGACTAGAGCCGCTAGCTACTTCTGGGGAGATATGGGTGAAACCGGTGTTGCCTCCCGGCATGGATT
This sequence comes from Actinomycetes bacterium, assembly GCA_021846725.1. Classification (GTDB taxonomy): domain Bacteria; phylum Actinomycetota; class Acidimicrobiia; order Acidimicrobiales; family JAMCPL01; genus JAMCPL01. The sequence continues at coordinate 7,519 of JAJZWK010000070.1, forward strand.
ACCTCAAGGTCGTTGGTATTCCAATTGCCGGTACCAAGGTCACCATTTATACCGATGGGCAGAATACGTCAGTAGATGGCCTTCCCTCGGGTATGGAGTACCATATCGGATTCAGGATGGTCAATCAGAATCTTGGCTAGAGGCTCTCTTGGATTTACGCGGCTTGAAAGCAAACCACCATATAGCTGCCATCGCACCAAGTAGTCCAAAGGTGGCTCCCAATGGTTTCCCGATTTTTTTAATTTTACCCTTCATGGCATCAGTTTAGCCTGTCATAAGTGTCCATGCGTTAAGATGAAAGGCATTCTTTTCAGTGAAGCATCCAGAGCGGCTGGCGGTTGCATTCTCGTCTGATACATGATATAATAATAGAGACTAACCTGGATTATTAGCTTCGGTTTCGAGGTCGACATCCCCGCGAAAGGGGCCAGGCTCTTTCGCCGACTTTTTTCGAAACCCTCCC
>JAJZWK010000071.1 GCA_021846725.1 Actinomycetes bacterium
ATGCTGCCGTTCCCATGATTCGCAATTTGCTCACCGCCATACATTATAGTTGCATGCGGCTTAATCGCTATAGCACTTAGCTGCATACCGGTATCATGCCGTTTATCATGCCGTTTATCATGCCGTTTATCATGCCGTTGTACTCGTGCCATAGCGAGTAATCGAGTGAAGATCTTTTAATGACTAAGACTCAAATTTTAATGACTAAGATCAAGGTATTCGTACTCTTGGTTTGGCCAGACGAAGCCTCTTTTTAATGTACACTGCAACAAAAATTATGATTGCCAGGAGTGCGATAGAGGTGAGCACTACTCCCTCTGTCATGCCCGGTGGCCAGTATGAGAAGCTGACCGTAGAGGTTCCCGGGGGAAGGGTAACTGCCTGCACCAGACCATACCGTGATACCCCTTCTGTTATTTTGTGACCATTTGACTCTTTTATGGTTGCTGACCATCCTGGTGCCCATACCATACTTCTTACCAGTAGGACGGGAGCCGTCGTACTTACTCGATCAGTCTCGTTCCCTGTCGAAGTAAACCTTTCAATGGAGATTGAATCTCCTGCTGTTTGTGGCAATGGTGCTGGGGGAGAGCTACCGGGCTTTATGGTAGTTCCTGGCTTTGCAAACCACAAATGGCCATATGTATTAGTATCGTAGTAACTTATAAAATCACCAATATGACCTGTATATCGCCATTTGCCGGGTTTAACGGCATTTACAAGAGGACCGTTCAATGTGAATACCTTGGGTGATCCCGATTGGTTAATCGTAGTTATATGGACATATTGTGGCTGGATACGGGATTCTACTGTGCCAATCAGCCGTATTGCTACTGCTTGGACCGGTGTATTCAACATAGCTGAGTAAATGGCATATTTTCTTTTCTGGATGACGCGCGTTGCCTTGAACGATTTAGCAACCACTAGGCTTGAAGCGTTGCTTTGTTCTGTAGTTGAGCCTGTAGTTGGTGTGGATCCAGTTGTTCCACTATTAGATGGTGCGCTCGATGCAGGTGTAGCTGAAGAGGCAGGCAAGGTGGAGGTGGATAGCTTTGACTGTAATAGCTCAATCTCGATTCCAGGCACAACTGTAGGTGTTACTCTTTTACCTCTACGATGAGGCGTTGGAGTGTGGCTGTAGTTGGCAGCATACGTATACCGATGATGTATAGACCTTTCCAGCAGATGTTCTATTGAGTCAGGGACATCTATCACCACCTTCGATATATCCTTTACTGACCCTACATACCACGCCACGCCAGCGGATTCGGCATAGCTAACATTTGCTGTACTCAAGGGATAGCCGGATACGATACCCGTAGATGCCAAGTTGGCAGTGGTCGAATCAGTGTCCAAGGCAGAGTTATCGACTGGAGCTGAGGGAGATCCGGATGAGACGGTATCGGTGATATCGGCACCAGAGGTAGTAGTAACAGAGGTTGGGGATGAAGCTGAGACAATTGACGATGAAGCTGTCCCTACGGCTGCCGCTTCGGATATATTATTGCCGAGTTCGCTGCCATATCCCCCGTGAAGGCATGTCGAATTGGTGGTGGAATTGGCAGTAGATGATGAAGTAACAAAGGCATTCTTTGCTACTAGTAGTGTTCCTATGTCCAGTTCGTTGGAGATGGAGGAAGAGAGAGATGATGTCCTGAGTGAATCGAATGGATGGGTACATGTTACTGAATCGTAAACACCCCACACTGCCGAGCCTACTCCTTGAATGCTGGATATATTACCCAGTACATTCTGATCTGGCTGAGCCAGATGAAATACATCACTTAGATTGGAGATATTGGGATCCCAGATTGCATACCTGGCGCCAGGTATGATTGGGCCTGGCGTTGTCTTATCTGCTATGGTACTGGCGAAATTAGATGCTGTAGGAGCAAGAGAATTAAGACCAAAGAACTGGAAACCAGGTGCCATAGTAGCTCCGAAAAACCCTATATCTATTACCGTGAACACGGTTACGAACAGCCGTATCGACCTGGGCTGAATTCTATCTACTATTACTACGAACAATAGGACGGTAATTGCCAGTATGAGCGTCACAACGGTCAAAGGCCACATAGATCGACCTATATGTCTTGAATGTTTTCCTACGCCTAGCATAATTTCTATGAGTGTAGGATATGCCAATCCGACTACTGCTAATATGACCGCTATTAGCATAGGTGCCATACTGGCGATGAGTTCTTTACGCGTTCGTATCCAAGCAGACGTGCTATTTTGAGCCGTAATTATTCGTTCCAGCCAAAATCCCAGGACAACAGAGACTGCCAGGTCAGTCATTACTACCATCCTGCCTTGCACGCGGATACTGCCATAGAAGGGGACATGAGCGAGTACGCTACCGCCTGGAAAACCAGAAGCTGCAGCCAAAAGTACACCTATGATAGCAAGTACGATCCACATGGTCCATTTACTGGCTTCCGGGTATCTATACCTACCTATAGAAACACTAGCTAAGGCAAAAAAAGCAACTAGTGGCAGCAATCCTATGTAAGGATTGTGATTGATGGGCAATGCACTGCTCGGTAGGCCAAAATTACCGGAACCTCCTGCAATACCAGGCAGTAATGCCTGTAGCCATCGTGAAAATGGTAAAGGAAATGTTCCAAATAAATATCCGGAAAATCCGTTATTACGCTGCGACATTCCTACAAATGAGAGCCCTACAAGTAACTGAGTTGCTGAAAGTGCTATACCCCATGCACAAGCCAGCAGGGATGCCACCATAAATGCTATTCTTTGCCGTACGGCTATATACGGTTTCCGTTGAGCAGTATGCCATAAAATTACGAATCCTGCGACAATTACAGCTGCAGCTGTAGAACTGGTAGATCCTGAGAGTATTATCATGGAAAGGCTGAAGGCGATCAATATCATCCACGCTATGACCTTCATCCACGGTAGAGCTGGAGTTTCGATACTTACTTGGTTGCTAATGACTTCGTCTACATCCGTATCTGATTGAGGTTCATCAGATCGAGCTTGGGATTTCAGATCATATGGTAGATGATTCGAACCTCTTATGGCATATAAAAGGCCCTCTATCCCAAGCAGCATCCATGGTAACCATGCATCAGCTTCAATTACCATGACATGCACGACCATCTGGAGCATTATTCCGCTGAACGAGTAAGTTGCAGTCGCCACAGCCGCTGGAAGAGTAGACATACCCAACTTGCGGCAGAGTAGGTACATACCTACTACGCTTATCCAGTAGGTAAGAATCCAGGTAAGTGCCCATGCAGTAAATGAGGAAAAAATGGCAAAGAGCAATACCGGGGGGTAAAAAGCTCCGGCATTGAAACCACCCAGAAGTGGAGTACCGCTCCAGACAAACGGATCCCACAAGGGTAGATGACCTGCTGCTATATCCCGACCTACCAACACTCTTAGTGGTAGGTTCTGGATCTGGTTGTCCCAGACCATCATGACATGATAGCCGAGCAGGGACGGTATACCTATTGCCAGCAGGGGAACTAAAAGCAATAGCCCCAATGCTATGAAGTCACTGCGTCTCGATGCTATGAAATTATTGCGTTTGCCGTATAGCGTCTCTTTGGTGTCAGAGATACTATTATTGACGGTAACCTCTGTTGCCAATTTCACTTTCGTCGTTGGCGCTCTAGTACTTCCGGATTGCAGGTATTGGCTGGTATCTCCCCAGACATTAACTTCTCCAGACCATCCGCAATCATAGTTGTGTGGTTTGTTTCAGTATCGTAGGTAGCACCTCCAATGTGGGGAGTCAATACCACGTTATTCATTTTGGTCAATGGGTGACCTTCAGCTAGCATCTCTCCTTCAAAGTGATCTAGTGCAGCAGCACTTAGTTTACCGGACTGGAGTGACTCTATGAGGGCATTCTCATCGTGCAGAGCAGCTCTGGCAGTGTTTATATAGATAGATCCATCACGCATCTTAGAGAACTGCTCATAAGAGATCATTGCAAATGTATCTGGGGTCATAGGAGCATGCATTGAAATAATGTCAGAACGCTCTATCAATTCCTCCAGCGACTTTGTTGATTCATCTGAATTGGGATCATAGGCAATTACATCGAGACCTAGACCGGCCATTCTCCACCTGGTTGCTCTTCCGACAGCTCCAAGTCCTACCAACCCTATTGTCTTACCGGCAATTTCCCATGCGCGAAATCGTTGGTAGGGTATAGTACCATCTCTGAATACATTGCCAGTACGGACATCGTTGTCTGCAGCAATTATTCTCCGTGTGGCCGCTATAAGCAGTCCTACAGTTAGTTCAGCTACTCCGTCTGCATTCCTTCCTGGAGCTCTAATAACAGGTATTCCTGCTTTAGTAGCACCTTCTATGTCTACATTGGTAGGATTACCTCTGGTGGATGCTATTGCAACTAACGGTAAATCGAATACTGGTCCCGAACAGAGGTCAGCTTCACAAATGAGCACACTTGCATCTTCTTTTACAAGACGGTCAGCTAACTGCTCTGGCGAGTACATTCTCAGTGGTTTAGCCTCTATCCATGGGTCGATTATCATATCAAACATGGCATTTAATCTGTTAAGGCCATCTCCCCGTAGGGGTGAGGTTGCCAGCGCCCTGAGCTTAGCAGATTTTTCAGGTTTCATCCTGCATCATTGTACCAGAATTCACCCCGTACCTCTCTGTCAGGGAAATGTGTGTTAGTGGGATCAATGTTGGACGTACGTTACTCATTGTTATTTGTACTCATTCCGGTCAACATGCGCATTACCTATTGTACTGAATATCCCAACCAGGTGATAACCAGGAGTAGATGTGGACAGTGAAACATGCTAACAACGTTGAACAGATTACCATCGGCATAGATATTGGTACCAGATCAGTCAAAGCTGTAGCGACTTTAGACGATGGTAGAGTGGTTGCCAGGTCGTTGGTACGTCATAGGCTTATTACATCTGGCATTGGTGTATTTGAGCATAATGCACAAGAGGCATGGGTAAATGGTCCCTTGATGACACTTCAGGATATAGTGAACCAGTTGAATAGTAGTCCTTATGCTGATCTGAGCATACGAGGAATATGTGTTGCTGCCATGGCACCTTCCATGTGTGCAGTGAACGCTGAAGGTGCACCGATCTCTCCGGGAATACTCTACGGAGACTACAGAGGTAGAGATTACTATACGGGGACATCCCCGATTTCAGGAGAGGCATGTGGATTTCTGGAGAGTCTAATAGACGATTACCCGACTGCACATGCCTACTGGCCTGCTCAGGCCGTTGCCAATTACGCACTGGCAGGCAAGGCGGTTATAGACAGTTTTACAGCTATTGCTCACGGACCACTTTCCGATGGAAATTACTGGAATGAGGATCTACTAGCAGATATTGGTGTGGGAATATCTAAAATGGCCGTTATCGAACCCTCTGGATACGCGGTTGGCAGTATATCATTAGGCATTGATGCCACCCGTAGCCATAGTGGAAATAGTACTGGAGAAGAAACCATCGTGCTTGCATCTGGATTGGTAGATTCATTGGGGGAACAGATGGCTGCAGGGATGTTGGATGACGGTGAGGTACTGGTAGTATTGGGCTCCACGCTACTTACCTGGCAACGACTTCCTGTATGGAAAGCGACTGAGGGTCTTTGGAGTGTACCTGATCTATTCAATCTGGATAGTGGATGCCTCGTGGGGGGGGCAAGTAATGCAGGAGGGATATTCATAGACTGGGTTATCAACGATTTACTGGGTGGGAACAGTATGACTGCTTATCGTAGTAGTACCGATCCACGCTCTGTACCGGTGTGGGCACCCTATCCTCGCGGAGAGCGTACCCCCTTGCATGACTTCTCGAGGCGTGCAACTGTTAGTGGTCTCGGGCTGGAACATAGCTCAGGAGAATTTATTCGCGGGGCGTATGAGGCAAGTGGTTTCGTAGTCAGGCGCAATATAGAGATGTCGGGATATGGTGCATCAAGGATACTGGCAACCGGTGGCGGAGTAAACTCAGATGAATGGCTCCAAGCCCTGGCTGACTGTACAGGGCTGCCTGTAGACGTAGTTATCAGTCCGGAGGGTGCGGCACTTGGAGCCGCATTCATGGCTCGCATAGCTTGTGGTCTAGAGTCAGTCGGAGCACTACCTGACCATTGGCAAAGGGCGGCTCGTACAGTAGAGCCAGATCCTGATTGGTTAGGTCCTTGTTCGCAGAGGTACGAAATCTTTATGAGTATGGCCAGTTGAGGTCACCTTGGGGTTGACAGGAAGAGGGTTGACAGGAAGAGGCTTGGTAGGGAAAGTGCTACATGTTCCACTACTAAGACTACGCTTGATTGAACGGTTATAGTTACTAACTGATGCATTATTATCAGATATATCGTTATGACTTGTAATACATCCGACGACAGGACACGAAGCTCTAGTGCTGCTACGATCACATTTGAAAATTGTATCCGCTACAACAGGGGAGACTTTCCTGTAGCCTTGCAGTATCTTTTCGGGTACCCGATAAGCAGTCACGCCCTTAAATGCGTGGTGTGCCCATCCGAGTCTGTTCATCATTATTAGCCATGGCTTGGCCATATCGGGAACAGCTACGCTATGGTCATCGTGAATGGCACAAAATATTTCGATCTGGTAGGCAGCTCCACGGGAGGGTATTCCTGCTGAAGCTACTATCTTGCTTGCTGGCCAACGATTATATCCCGTACTTGAATATGGATCGTATCCCCATGGCGGGATATCGGCATTGAATTGGAAATTTGAGGCCTCTGACCAGAGGGCACCAAGATGTCGGTCAGAAAAGGGTACGGCTGATCCACTGGGAAGTACGAGCACTCCCGAACCATCTCCCACATAACTGGCGAGTTTCCCATCGCTTACTGCTTTAGGTATATTAGGAGTTGGCCAGGAAAAATTGGATGTATTAGGGATAACCAGCAATGCCCCCAACAACGCTATGGAAAACCTCGTTACTTTTGCACGTCTATCAGTTCCCCAGCTGATCCATAGCGGTACCCACAATGCCATGCTAAAAGTTACATACATGCTTAGCCTTATAGGTATGACGTCCTTCAAAACAGGTAAGTGTATTGCGAGCATCCAGGGGAGCCGTACTGGTGTGGTCTTGCCATCGATATGGAGCACCGGTCCCAGCGTAAGTACAGTCATGAGTAATGTCCAGAGGAGTAATGGAATTGCCCATCGATGTCGACCAATGCGCTGTTGGCGTATGCCCTCTGCAACAGCAAATATTACTACGATAAGTAGGATGATTCCTATATAGCCTCCCTCTTCAAAGTAGTTACTGGTAAAGCGATTTGCTATACTGATTACCTGATTACTCCCTAATAATGTAGCTGGAGTAGGGATAATAAAGCTGAGAAGGTCATTTGACCCTATGTAAGCCGATATTATAGCGGTACTACCGATCTTTAGTCCAGAAATAAGGTACCAGGCCAATGGGGCAATCAGTACAGCCGTACCAGTCGCTATTGCCAGTAACTCTCGAAAGAGCAGCTTCAATTGCGCCATCACCTCTTTCTTGTACCAGATAAAAAATAGCCCTATTGCTCCAACAGATGAGAGCGTAAACGTAAGCGTCATCTCAGTAGAGGTATAAAACATAAAAGTTACCAGCAGTATAGAGAGGACAACGAACAGGGCGGGTTTGATCTTGCAACGAATACGTCGGATTAGTAAAGTTACCAGTATAGGAACGGGGAATATGAGCACCCAGAGTATATGTCCGCCACGCATTTCAGCTGCTTCGTATGAAGAGAATCCGAAGAGGAATCCACCAAGTATGGCAGGGAGTGTAGATACCTCCAAGGTGTCCAGTAGCCAGAGCATGGCAAGTGCAGCGGCCACTGGAGCAAGTAGCATATAGAGATTCCAAGAGACCAGTGGACCGAATAGAAGGGTTACCGGGGTAGCCAGTAGCGCAGGTCCGGCAATAGAGGTCATCCAAGCCGCATTATAAGTGTTGGGATATGTAA
>JAJZWK010000072.1 GCA_021846725.1 Actinomycetes bacterium
AGAACGGCCCTGCAGGTAACCACAATGCAATACACCCCTGTGCTATGATCTACATAGCTCAAACGTGAAGAGGTGATGCCTTCAAACGTGAAGACCTCTAAGTAGCGGCGGCGGGACTCGAACCCGCGACTTCACGATTATGAGCCGTGTGCTCTAACCAACTGAGCTACGCCGCCCCCGATGGAACAGGTATATATTACCACAACCTTCCCTACTGTCCCAATCAATGAATCTCGCGAACGAAGATTGTGCATAGAGGGGAGTACGGAGGGAAATGATGCTCTCGATACGTGAAAAACTAACTCGGCTCGCTGGTAGACTTTCTGGTCCCAGCCAGCACTCCTAATGTACTTACAACAGTAGGAGTGACATAATCAGCTGCAATTTTCACCCATAACACCCATTCAAAATGCCCTGAAGCCAGCACAGTACTCTGATTGATCCCGACCAGGATAGTACCTACTGTAAAACCAATCAACAATATTCTACGCCGATGTAACCTATGAAGACAGGTAATTTGAATTGCTTCTCGCACATTGCACCAAGTGGTAAGTTCTTTATGCACAGTGATCCGATCCTGTTCTCTCATATACCCTGCCAACCCTTCCTTGCTCGCCAAAACGGGGCATCCAGCACTGCCAACAGTACGATAGCCACCCCCGCGGCTGACACTATATACCACGGCCATGGACCTAGAACCGAAAGCATGGTAGTAGCAGATGGCGGATGACGCAAGAACATATAATCACCTCCGGTAATAGCATCTACCACACCAACTACTGCTGTATAGACAAGCGTGATAAGATATACCTTACCAGCTGATTTTGGTCTCGGAGCTATCTTCTCTCCGACAACCAAGAAAAGCGCAGCTACCACTATGCCGACATGAGCTACCACATATTCAATAAATTCAAGGCTCGGGAAACCAACATTTACATCAGGAGTCAAGATAGCCTGTAAGGTACCAGCTAGACCCCAGAAATAAGTAAGCTCTATCCAGATTGGCCGCTTCCACCACAATCCTGCTGCCGCCACCAGTGTCGCTATATCGCATAGAGGTAAGGGGAGAGAATAAGCCCAGGACCATGATGTCGCTGTAGTGGTGGTTACGATCCAGGTAACACTGACAGCCACAAGCAAAAGCGACAGAGAGCGTTCAACCCATCTTATCCAACTTCCCGGATGCTTCCTCGCCAACCAAATCAAAGAGCAAGCACTCAACACGGTCAAGATCAGAGTGACAATATAAGTAACAGAAAACACCGGCACACTTAAATTATAGGAAAATAGGCATAACTGCGGTTATCGCCCGTTCTCCTGCCTCTTATCTTCCAATTTAAGTGACTGTTTCAAGTAGCGAGTTGGACATGTCGCGGAATCACGTGCTCGCCCGATTTGCCGCATGGGACAGTATTGGATATAGCATAAACATAGGTGCTACCCCATACTTCGTGCACTGAAACTATCGAAAATCTGAAATGCAATAAGCAGCCCAGGAGGTAATATGAAAGACTCGAACAATTCGACCACTTCTACAAAGACTCGCGTAGAATCAGACTCAATGGGTACCATCGAGGTACCTGCCGATCGTTATTTTGGTGCGCAGACACAACGCTCCCTAATACATTTTTCAATAGGCAACGACAAGATGCCACCATCGGTAATAAGAGCCATAGGTATCCTTAAAGAAGCAGCCGCTTTAACCAACGAGGATTTAGGTAAACTCGACCCAAGCATTGCAAGCCTTATTGTGCAGGCAGCAAGGGAGGTCAAGGATGGTGCCTTGAACGATCACTTTCCACTACGCATATGGCAAACAGGAAGCGGAACTCAGACAAACATGAATGCCAATGAAGTCATATCCAACAGAGCCATAGAACTGGCTGGTGGAACTATGGGATCCAAGGTTCCCGTGCATCCAAACGATCATGTAAACATGTCTCAGTCATCTAACGATACATTTCCAACTGCGATGCACATTGCTGCTGCCGAAGAAATCGTGCATAAATTACTACCAAATATAGTATCGCTTAAAGATGCTATTGCGGAAAAGGCACAGGCTTTCTCAGGCATAGTCAAGATAGGCAGAACCCACCTGATGGATGCCGTACCACTTACTCTGGGCCAGGAAATGTCCGGTTATGTTGCTCAGCTCGAGGCCGATGTTGCAAGGATAGAATCTTCATTGAATGGACTATACGAACTTGCTATTGGCGGAACCGCTGTAGGTACTGGATTGAATACGCATCCTGAGTTCGGCGAAAAAGTCGCTGCAAAGATTGCTCATATCACAGGACTACCCTTTGTAAGCGCACCGAACAAATTCTCTTCCCTGGCAGCTCATGATGCTCTCGTACATACCAGCGCGACTCTGCGTACACTTGCGGTATCCCTGATGAAAATTGCAGATGATATAAGGTGGCTTGCATCAGGACCAAGATGTGGCCTGGGTGAAATCAAACTGCCACCTAACGAGCCAGGGTCATCGATAATGCCTGGCAAGGTAAATCCTACACAATGCGAAGCTATGATAATGGTCTGCATCCAGGTAATGGGGAATGACAATGCGGTAGCAATTGCTGGCAGCAGAGGTAATCTGGAACTCAATGTATGTAAACCAGTAATTATTCACAACGTTATACATTCCATCAACGTCCTTTCGGACGTATGCGACACATTTCGCAGATTTGCTATAGAAGGACTCGAACCCAACCTTGAAAGGATTGGAGAACATCTCAATAACTCCCTGATGTTGGTAACCGCCTTGAACCCCTATATTGGATATGACAAGGCCGCCGAAGTTGCCAAGAAAGCAGACAAGGAGGGTATCACGTTGAAAGAATCATGCATAGCGTTGGGCTACATGACTGCAGACGAATTCGACAAGGCGGTACGTCCCGAAGACATGATACATCCATAATCACATACAAATTACCGCGGATTGCCGGCTATATCCCTGACAAGCACGGCTTTCCAACCAGCACGGCTTTTCAACCAGCGTTACTCCCTGACCAGTACGGCTATCCAGTATAATGAGCCAACACATACCAAATAATACCTAATCCGCCGGTAAGTTGTTGTCTTATACACGAAGTTAAAAGAGCGAGATAGAATCTTCTACTCAATCAATCAACTAGATTTGCATTTAGATAAAGGTGGAGCAGGAGTACCTGTAGTATCGAGGTTGTTTGTATTCCATAAGTCGTGATGAGACATTGGCCATGGCCCATTATTTGCACAGCTACCAGTAGAAGTCTTCCAGACAAATAGATATCCCTCCCTGGTCCCTGCCGCAAGTACTTTATAACCAAGACTGCCAAATGACCCGAAAGTGGGACTGTTCACTACCCACCCACCAGTGAACTTAGGATAACCCGGAGCAGAATGACCTTTCCCATTTACAGCTCTTATGTCATATAGACTGGAACCTTCCACGATATAAGGTCCACCTCGACCAGAAGCCAGGTTAGCAACTATAGGTTGATCAAAAAACTCCATATCGTTTACCGTGGAAGGGAACCCGTGTAACATCTGGCCTGTAGTAGCATTCCACGCATCAAGCTGGGAGACATGCGGAGTCTGATTGGCAGGTAACGCCTCATCGAGTCCCCTACCCAGACTAAGCGCTGGAGCTATCATATCCAATCCACCCGACTTACCATTCAGCGGCGCAAAGGAAGGAGCCCCAAGAGCAGGAAGGCTCAAAGACAGTAGCGCCTGAATGCTGGCGCCTTGAGCTGCTGGACTACCGGATACTGCAAAACCCATAACGTTCGGCAATCCTGAAGTGGTACCGAGAGCAAACGACCCATTCGGATTGAGAAGATATGCAGGTCCCGTGGTGGCTATCACACCGACATCCAAAGGAGTATTTTGTGGCGATGCCGCCGCGCCCGCTGAGGTACCCCTGCTTCCTACACCGGCGGCACTAGAAGCACCTGCAGTTCCTGGCACACCAGTAGTACCAGCTGTACCAGAAGCACCAGAGTTACCTAGCGCAGTACCTGTCGACGACTCTCCAGATTGTACCGACGGAGATGCCAAAGCAGGACTACTGGTAACTCCATCGCCTACATCAGGAAGTACCCCCGGTGTCAAATCGGCGATAGCAACTGGCCAACCCGGCAAAAATGCTCCTGGGTTGGGGTAGCCAGGTGGGTCTGGAGCACCCGCAGCAGCCGGATGAAGAGAACCATCAGGATAGATGGCATAGACCATAGAATTACCACCATCGGAAGCCACACCCGCCAATTTTAATATTCCAGCCAATGATCCCAGGTTGGCATTTGGCGTTCCCTTATACTGTTCATTGGAACCGAGAATCAAATCTGGCGGCCCGGATCCGCCATTAAGATTACCCACTGCCGGTGTATCCATCAGCTTGGTCCCCTGCATAACGTCGGAAGATGCAGTAAACGTGACCTGATTGTTTACTGGATTTACGCTGGCCACCTTGGAAGGATTCACCACTAGAACTGGAAATCCTGGAGCCAGTGAACCATTGGACTGCCAAGCATAAAGGTGCCTATCCATGCCGGATGCAACAATATCAAGCTGCCCATTACCCTGTAAATCAGCCAAAGCAGCTGCAGAAAAAATACCTCTTTGGACCCTATTGTCCGGGTTTGCCACTCCAGGAGCAGAGAATACAGGGTTGGTCTTCACCGGAAAGTGTGGAAGTAGCTTTCCCTGGGCATTCCAAGCATACACATCTCCATTCCAAGTAGTAGCTACCACATCCAGGCAACTCCCATTCGGATCTGCCCCATGAAGACAAGGAGCAGCCGCATCTGACAGATCCCCCACTGCCACGCCTCCACCTATATCTAGCAACTCACCATGAGGAGGCGATACTGCCCCTGATTTGTAAGCGGCCTCCTGCAGATGCACTCCACTGTCAAGTCCCGTAGATACCGGCCAACCAGGTAATTCCTTACCATTAGGCAACAGCGCGTGGATATTGCCATCTGCGGTAGCTACTAGCAATACATCCTCACCGTTGGGTCCGATTGGTGCCAAAGTAGGCGATGCATCAATAGAACTCTTATAATGTACCGGCTTTCCGAAAACAAGGCTTTGCGTAGAATGAATATATTCTGCTCTCCGCGCCATACCGACCAAGGGTATTTTTGCATTGTCCTCCACTACCACCCTAATAGTAAATGTAAATTTATTTGGATCAGCGGAACCGCTACTACTTGTTGGGCCGCCCCTAAAGCCATCGTGTCGTAATGAAGCAGGAAAGAGTTTAGCTACCTTGCTCAACGATATATTAGCAAGTAAGCCTTTTTTCACTCCCCTGCCAACTCCCCCTTTAACCGTATACCACGCAGAAGGCTCTGGCTGAGCACCCAAACCAACCTGAATCTGATAGCTCCATGGACATGGTGATGACGACAGTCTCTCACCTGGACATGATCTGGGAGTTCCCATTACGCCATGCAGTGCTACATCGCCTGTGGGGCTATAAAGGCCAAACCACGGCATACCGGTAATTTCAGCCTGTGGTGGTATCCATCCCTGGCTCACCCACTTCACAGCCTGGGCTGCATTTATACGTCCATAGCCGGTGTAAATATTGAACCCAGGCTGAGTAGGATACCTGGTAGTAGTGATCGGCAACTCCGATGTCACTTTGTAATTGTTTGCTGGACCATATGGAGGAGCTGCCGTTTGGAAATTAATACTGCTGGCAGTCATCGTTACAATCTGCTTCACCTCATTGGCCGACAGGGCTACGGGATTGCCTGTTACGGTCGTAAGATCTGGATAGGGAGCCAGCTTATGTTTTGCCAGTGCAGCACTTGCCGCGGATTCAATCAAACCGGTAATCCCTGATGCCTTACCAGTAGCCTCAGATGAACAGGACTGACTCTCTACCGATACTGCTATGTTTGCACCGTAGTTGGTACATCCGTTTAGATACAGGTAACTATTGGGAGATAGCTTGGTTATAGACCCGCCCAATCCAGATTTCGTTATGCTATTCACCACAATGACATGAGCCAAGGAAGATGGCTCATTCTGATGCTGAGATTCTTCATCTGCAGCAGAACCTATTACGGGAACACCGTGCGCTTGAGCATAATCTATTGCCTGACGAGCTGTATTGGTAGCATCTATTGCTCCCAATGCCTCTTGAATAATGCTTGCTCCCGAATCGACCGCGAAGAGAACTCCCTCAGCGAACGTATTACCTGAGACGATAAACGAGTCTCCTACCCTAACGGGTAGTATCATGCAATTTGGACATCCCCCTACTTCATGCGAGATCGTATTAGCTGCAGCTCCGGAATCTGATGCTTCTCCTGTGCCATGATCGTAATGTACTACATCATAAGGATTGTTGTCGTTGTTGATGAAATTCCACCCAGATATAGCTTCAGTAAAACCAGCAGGTCCACTGTGTCCATAGTAATAAGGATTTGCGGTTCCCCCTGGCAAAGTAGGAGTACCAAACGTCCTGATAAGATCCATTGGCGATATCCCCGTATATCCGTATTGGTCGTAAGTATGATTTGCACAGAAATATCCACCGTAGTCCTTGGCTACTGCAGCCACTCTTGGGTCGTTGGCATATTGAAAAACATTAATGACCCCTGAGTTGTTCAGATCATACGGATTATTGCCCGCAAACTTGACACCAGCTGCCTCTAACTGGCTCTTCGTCTTACCAGCTGAATTTTCAGGAGGAGGTAATGCCGCCGGATTTATATACAATTTCCCAACAATGCCCGGATCGCACCATTCAATACCTGAATCGGTTATGCCTATAAGGGTAGTCGGTGATCCAGTAGTCACCTGCCAAGCCGTATCCACACTGTTACCCTTCACTCCACACAGCTCCTGTGGATTCCGGTCAATATGTTTATCAGTAGATCGGGCACTTGAGAGCATCCAACTGCCCCCACCGTTGTCCCAATTAGATGGCCTTAACGGTGGCGACTGAACAGGAGTATGATCAAATTGCACAGCTACGCCCGGGCTGGAGGTACCATTCGGCAATGGTGGCCATGGAATCGTACCGGTCTGGCTGGCCGGCTGCCCAGGTGTAGGCGAGTCTGTCGTCTCGGCCTTAGTAGGCGGAGGACAGGTTGCAGGCCGATGGGGAGTGTAACTTGCTGCAATGGCCTGAGGAAGGGTTGCCTTTGCAAATCCCGACGGTGACGTAGGAGATGTGGAACAAGCAGCCAGGACTGTACCAAGCAATGCTGGAACGAGAAGGAGTCCCAATCTACCTGAGATACTGCTCTTCGGCCAATTTGCTGCCTGGACGAAGTGGCCGATACGATCTCGGATATCTATGCTGGCACCAAGTTCCACTGTTGGAACCCCACCACTCCTTTTATGCTCTCGCTCCCTGAAGATGCCACCAACCATACAGAACTGCCCCTTTCTATATCAAGCAAACCATGTCAATATGTCAATCCTTATTGACAAAGCTCGCACACCTTATTTTTACAACACTCCAGTTGTATCCCTTATCAATATGGATTACGCTTTCAGCTCGTTCAATTTATTCTAAGTACAAACTATTGAAAATGTCAAAATCCGGGCGGCAACCGTGCCACTAAGGGACAGTGGTATGCATTAAAAGGCTAGCCTGGGAATGCATATCAAGCTAAAGCACCATCTTGGTCATGCACATCGGTATCCGCTGGAAAGCTAACCTGGGAAGGTGCATCGGTAGTAGTCTGTACAGTTTTATAAATACCTGTAAATTTATCAATACCTGTAAACGTTCCAGGAGGCTCCAACGACAACATAAACGGTGCATCGGTAGTAGCCTGTACATTACTATCAAGACCGCATCCAACATCCCGCATGCTCCCTAGCCAATCCCATATCTTCAAGTTGCTCCAAGCAGAGCGCTACACAGCCGACAGAGTTGTCTAATCGCATAACGATCTCATCA
>JAJZWK010000073.1 GCA_021846725.1 Actinomycetes bacterium
CACCTGAGCCCCCGAGGCCACCCGAGCTAGAACCACCACCAAATATGCCACCGAGACCACCGCTACTTCCTGAGGAACCCCCCAGGCCACCGCTACTTCCTGAGGATCCTCCTAGGCCACCCGAGCTAGAACCACCACCAAATATGCCACCGAGACCACCACTACCAGAACCACTTCCACCAAAGATGCCCTTGAATGAATTGAACATCTTCATTATCGAGGCAACCAGGCTGGATATAGTGATTGTTTGGTCCGCAGGAGGAGCCGTTACGCTTACCGGACTACCGAACGACGAGAAGGTCAATGCCCCTTCTATATTCAGTGTGATCGGTGATGTAGGTAACTTGGGCAATTTTGAGGGTAGCTTGGAAATAGGCATCCTGGGCAACTTTATGCAATGAGCAGTAGTATGGGCCATTGGACACAATGTAGGAAGTCTGTGTGATGGTAGCCCCGGACTCCCTGATGCCGTGCCATGCAATTTACCGGATGGTGCGGAGGAAGTACTACCAGATGTAGGTTGCATGATCGATGCCAATGAAGGAAATGTTCCCGTCAGGCTTCCAGTTACCCTCCTGACCAATCCACTACTGTCTACATATAGATCTACAGAGGCATGCAGATCACTATCGAGTGTCTTGATTAGTGTATTCACCTGAGACTGCATCTTTGAAGGTATGGAAATCGTACTCTTGATGTATTGCATAATGTCGTTTACTACTGTAGCTACGTCTATCGTTGCTTTGTAGATCGTAGTACTATGACCATTCACTACAGCAGTTCCTACATTAGCAATGTTCGACGAGACCGGCTTGAGAAGATCGAGCCAGCCTCCCGGTTGCGTGTAGTAAAAGCCATGAAGCAAAGTGACTTTGGCAAGCAACGACTGTGGTATTGGGATGGATACCCATGACTTGCCTCCATCGAACATTGCCAATACCGGTACAGACAGATAAGCGGTACCGCCGGTTACACGCACCTGAACCGGCCCGCCAAGGATAGATCCCATAAAGCCATCAATATGTATACTTCCCTCCCCCTCGCTGGTAGCCAGGTCCACCGCTCCACTGCCGTTTGCACCAAAACTCATCGTAGATGAACCATCAGAACCATCATGACTAGATGAGTTGGCTGTAAATGGCGTAGTCGATTTCCCACTCATTATGCCACCTAATATGCCGCCACCCATCATGCCTGCCAGATTCGGTAATCCAGTGACTGTAGCATGAACTTCCCCGCTCACTTTGGCGGTCTGATAATTGACCGGAGCGCTAGAGCTGGACGTACTTGGTCTGGATAAGCGACTTGATAACTGTTTCTGGATAGTAAAGCTGGCAGGTTGCCCCGAGGCAACAGTCTGTACACCATAGACCAAACTTGCACCTGCAACTAATCCAATACCTGCAACAGCTGCAATAACCTTGCGAGCCAGCAATCCCTTGAACCCAGTAAACCTGCTCATGCCCTACCTCCTTACCTTATCGCCTCATTGGTGCAGTATATCGCAAATAACTACGTTTCCAGCCAGCCAGCCAGATAACATTACGTTATTTACTGAACACTACACTAAGGCATCACTCTTTATGATTATCTTAACATATACACATCGCATAGTCAACCGTCTGATACAAATAAATTTGTATAAACCACTAATCGCGGTATAATAACCGTATCAATTTCTACAAACGCACTTTGTAGCTAAATTCGACTGAATGGTGCCATATATTCCACAAGACCATCTATCAGAGCATTTTAGTACTCTTCATGACTTTAGTGTTCTTCATGACTTAAAGCCTTTTATCAGTCGAAGCACCGCCCTACCTGCACCAGCAAGAGATGCTCGATCCTTGCCATTTGCCCTTCTATCATTTCGTCTCTCCAGTTTCCTCGGATTCCTTGGTGCAGCCAACTCATGTCTACCTTCCCCCTTGCCCTTTAGTGCCTCTTGGACTATATCAGGAGTGCTGGAAGGATTATCTGCCACAGCCTGCCTTATATCATCATACGGATCATGGGCGAGTGTATTCAACGCATCAGGAGGTGTCGACCTGTTCTGCGCAACTGCCCTTCTTACCCTCCAATCAGCGTCATTAGCAAGTAACTCCAACGCCTTCTTCGGTGCTGCCCTGTTTAACGCAACAGCTTGCCGTATCACCCAATTGGTAACAGATGCTAGCCCAAAGAGAATATCAGGCTCAGTGGCTGGACTGGATGCGACATGTACACTGTATCTACCTGCCTGGTAGTCTTCCACGATCTTGATTATTTTATCGGTAGCAGATGGATTCTTCGAAACGGCAATCCTGACAGATACATCTGGATCGTTGGCAAGTTCTTCTAAAATATCAGTACTTGCAAGAGGATTTGTCGCCACAGAACGACGCACCAACTCCGAATCATCGTATGTCAACTTCTTCAAAGCACTCTCTGGAGCATTTGGGTTGCTTGCGACATATTGGCGTACCTGCACACTCTCATCTCCTGCCAAAAAGCCTACTGTTATGCTATCAAGACGTTGGCTGGCAGCTACAGCCGACCTTACCAGGGCAGAGACATCTTTTACCATATCCTGCAAAGTAGTATCAGGAAGCGATGTATTTCCAACCGTTGCCCTACGAACTATCGGATCCTTATCTTTGGCTAGTTTGATCAGCATACCACCCTTAGTATTGGGGTTTGATGCTACTCCCGCTCTAACGTGTGGATCGATATCGTCGGCCAGTCGAAGCAATGCCGATCTGCCCGTGTTCGGGTTGACCGCTACCGCAATTCTGGTCGATATATCGCTATCCCTGGAAAGGTGATCCAGCACTATGTCTGGAGCAATGGGGTTAGCTGCAACTGATCTACGTACATTGGCAACCGGGTCTGTAGCGAGAACTGCTAACATCCACGGCGTTGCATCACTGTGAGAGGCTGCTCTCGCCCGTTGCTTTGGATCTCTGCCTACAGACATCCGTATAAGGACATCCAAGTGAACCGATTCATTATTTGTCTCATTTGTCTCAGCGGCCATACGAGTGCTCATGGGGGTTACTCTAATCCAAGCTGCCCGTCCGCTGAACCTCTTACAGGACAGACCACTAGATAGGTGAAAGTGCTTTTTCTGATCCACCGTGTATGATCCATCACTGTGTTTATCGGCATCTTGAAGAGGTATATTGAGTCTCAGGTGACCGCATGCCCCGTCCGTAAGGGTGAGGTCAGTAAGGGTGAGGTCAGTAAGGGTGAGGATGTTCACCCGTTTCTATCCGCTTCGTGCTCGTGAAACAAGCCGGTAGGTAGGTAGGTAGGTAGGTAGGTAGGCGATCGAGCAACTTATTTGGTGCTGCCCAGAATGTGCTAATATTATACATATTCTTCTGTTACCAGTAGGAGTTTTACTAGATTCTTGATTTGCCATTCAAACGTGTGGTGACATATTAATAATGAATATGTATTCCCCTACTAGGACATTTGCTCAAAGGGTTGACCGATCGGTGGCTACTCTTCAACGATGGGATCGTGATGGTGTTCTAAAGGCCAAGCGCACATCTACCAACAGAAGATATTACACCTACGATGATTACTTAGCGATTATTGGACAGAAACCCAAGGAGCCTAAAACAGTTGCTTATGTGCGAGTATCCAGTCCGGCACAGAAACCAGATTTGATAAATCAACGTATGGCAGTAGAACAATTCTGTATTGCCTCGGGAAAAGTTGTTGCAGAATACTTAGAAGATGTTGGTAGCGGGCTGAATTATAAACGTAAAAACTTTCTACATCTAATGGAGCGGGTGGAACAGGGTGAAATCTCGGAGATAGTGGTAGCTCATAAGGATAGGTTGGTTCGTTTCGGGTTCGAGTTTTTCGAGAAGTTGTGTCAAGATCACGGTTGTAAGATAGTTGTCATGAATTCTGAGGCGTTATCTCCAGAAGAAGAGATGGTACAAGACCTTCTGTCTATCATTCATTGTTCCTTTCCTCGAAAATCCAACTTCTCTTGGGCAATGGATGTTAGTTGACGGACTTTCAAGAAGGTGTTGAAAGCTGTATTTAGCTGGCGTTCACACTCAGCTCTGTTGCGCTTGCGCCTCCGATTTAGCTTCTTGTATCCAAGATTGTTTACCTTGATACGACGGGCTTTTGCTTTATCACCCTTTCCAAAAGCCTTCTTCCTCAGAGAATGCAACTTCTGGCGTCTCCTACTCTTGGTGAGCTCTACTTTTGAAGCTTGCTCCAGGAAAGCTCCGAATCCCTTTCCATATCGAGAGCCCTTGTTGTCTGTGAACACCTCACTCTGTCCAATATCTATTCCTGCTTTCTCCTCCTGGAGTGTTGTAGTAGGTGTTAGATTGTAAACGGTATGGATTTCAAACGTTTGAGAATCTTTCTCCATAACGAGACGAATGTTCCCAGACAGAGATGTATATCCAACTAGGGGCACCGAGATACGTTTATAAGGGCTAAGCCCCATCAAACAAATTACCTGATTACCCTTGTTCGTTTGTACAACTGAATACATATTTGCATCAAAACAAGCACTTCTGGCCATATGTGTACGTGGTAAGCACTTTACTCGTTTGCGAATCTCCATTCCTAAGATTTTTGCTACAACTGATCGTTCTTTAGAAGAGATGCTGATTTTTTCGGGGATCGGGGTTTGTCGAGCATATAAGGCAGCAATCCTTCTGGATCGAAAAAGAAGCCAGTTGGCATAGTGCTTCATCTCAGGATTCCACTTGTTTTTCCTATATACCAAAGGTTTCATTTCTTCGGCTATGGCTAACCAGAACTTGTCCAGTGTTTCCCAAGCATCCTTACATGCCATCTTCCACATGCGTGCCTGGAGTCCATAAGGACTTCTGTAACCACCAGGCTGGTGCATCAAGTGATCCCGATATTAGAGATCACTATAGAACTTGGCAAACTCTGTTGGTGTAAGATGCTGTAGGTGATAGTCTTTTTCCTTGGCATAAGCATCGACTAACAATTCCAGTTCCTGTATCTTTTTCTTGTTGATGGGTAACGAATGTCTACGTACACACCGCTTGGTTACAATCCTTTCGTCGGATGAGGCACTCATGGTTTTACCATCACTAGGATATCTTTTTTCTTGTACCGTCTAAGTCCATAAAGACGCGAAGAGGTGACCGATCTGTGAGTATACGCATAGTAATGAATGCACCTCGTAGATGTTCTGGTTCTAGTTGTACGGAATTACCTGAGATGGGAAGCTCAGCTACATCTCTCTCCATTGCATCGCACAAATACGCCTGTACCGGATGAATATTACGCAAGGTAATACGATTCCGTGCGACCGAAGTGCCCGGAATGGCAGTACCATCTGCAATATTTTGTCCAGTTGCTTTGTTCTTGAGTCTGAATATCAATCCATTACCATTTGAAGCCAGTTTTGCCGCTATAAGGCTGAATCCAGGTGATTCGAGCATACCGGATGCCGTTTTCATCAGCGAATGTACAGACGGCTCCACGTAGGCCAGTAACTGATCTTGAACCATCTCACCTAGCCTGACGGCCTCCATAGGAATAGTCCCTACGGTGTCAGTATCCATTCGATTATCTCCCGCCTCTGAACCTCGTCTGGGATCAGCCTTGATTGGGTCGGTTTGAATTGAACTATCAGTATTTTCAGTATCATTTAGATCTTCTCTTGAATAGTCCTGTTCAGATGGGAAATACAAGCCGATATCCAATACGCAGCGTCCCTTCTCGTGATACTTTGCCGGGAATCCTAGAAAAGGCACAAAACCGAGTGCACGCTCCTTACCAGGATTCCTCCCTGCCACTATCATTACGCTACCATCGGTATCTGCGCTTATACCTGTAGAGGAATATGAGCTGATAGCTAGGCAATTGGCCACATCATTCATCTTCCTGTTTTCTATATATGCCCAACCATTCAGAGGCCAGATAGTAGGTAGGAAATGACGTCTTACCGGACGAGATACTGGCGCACCTGGCTGTGACATTACTATGCGGATGCCATTATCATCCGGCATAATGTCCTCATTGTATCTGGGACCTGAGTGGAGTGGAATACGGCTTAACTCACGTGAATACATATCAAGCGGCTTTGACGGAACAGGAGTTTGTGAAAGGTATTCTTCCGGTAGGGCGAGGCGTAACAATACGCTTCTGTGAAAGCGGGGATTCAACTCTGTATGTATTGCTATAAAAGGGTTGTCCGGTGCTACCCATATAGATTGTATGACCGGCCTCCCTTCAAGTTCCACTGTTATAGTTATTTCTATACCGCCACGATTTTCCCTGAAGGATGCCAGTGCGGTAGTTCCACCTGTACTGGCAACCTCATCCAATTTACCGCCAGCAAATTCATTGCCCATTCTCCACATGCCGCCTCTATCAATTGCAGAGATCAACTCTCCACATGGTGATAGTAGGGTACGGCCGTCAGTTTTACTTATGCATTTACGGATTTTACCTCCGGAAGACAGATCTATCTCGATATCGAGATAACTGGATTCAACGGTTATTATGTCTCCATTACGTCGACACGAAACAGGCAGATTATCATTTTTCTTATTTGGTAAATTGGGAGTCTCTCCAGTACCATCGACGCTATCGATGGTGCGCAATAGTGAGGTATGTGCAACGCCCAAAGCATGCACGAACCATGGCCACTGTTCTACGTTGTATACCCGGTCAGAACCTGTACCTGTAATAAAGTCATGATGATTCCCAACTGCTGCGATCTCCCAAGCCATATTATCGGCATTGAATATATCTGATTGCAATTTACTGTCACCTAATGCAACTGAGGCGGTCTCAGCTGCGATAAGTTGATCGGTAATCTTCTTGTGGGCTCTTTTCAAGGGTAATCTGGAACTGTAAAATCCCATGAAGTAGGGGTTTGAATCCAAGTCAAACTCTTTCAGGGAATCGGCATGGCATCGCACCAGATCAAAGTAGTCGTCCAGACCCGCATTTACTACGAAAACCCCCGTTTTCCTAGCATGGCGTTCGTTGTACCTGTCGAGCAATGAAACAAGACCTTTGAGTGGGATAGTGAAGTCAAGCCCCATGGCCAGTAATAGATATGGGGTAGGGGAGAAGCGGTCAAGTTGATCGGCAAATTTCTCTATCTTGCTGGCAACATTGCTGTCACTGCGATCTGGTATACCTTGATACATAGCAAGTGAACGGCTTATACCACGTCCAGCAAGCATGTCACCGTGTCCGTAGTTAAAGGCATTCCAGTGTGCTAACACTCTTGATCCATTGGAGTCCGTCCAGAAGAAGTCAAGAGCACGGGCATCCATAAGTCTTTCAGCACTCGACTGTATCCTGGGGTAATGAGATTTGGGTGTGTATTCGATTCCGATAAAATACATCCCGTCTATCCTTGTAAATGCCACTCCACCTATCCCACACGAAGCGGCGATAGAAGGTAGCCCTGGAGTATGCCCGAAACTGTCCGGCAAGTAGAGAGTACGAGGCTCTGCTACCATTGAGTTGTCGCGCATCCATTGCTGGCCGGTAAGCAGATCCCTGATAAGAGCCTCTTCGCTAGGCAGCAATGTGTCAGGGGTTGTAATACCTGAACCGGTCAATCTGAGTTGCCCGTTGTTTACTAGGTCTATTATCGTTTGACGCCGGTGCGGCGAACGTTCGAAATACTTTCGTAAGAAGAATATACATTCTACATCGAAAACCCTCCTAGGCTCTATTGTCAGCTCGCTGATTGCACGCTCCAATGCTTTACGTACCATGTACCTGTAGTATTCACGAGATGTCAGTACCCAGTCTGGATCCCAGTGGGTGGATTCCGCTACCACCATCACCCGTTCTGCCCAATCGGGAATACCTAGTCTGCGTCTTAGTTGGCGTTCATCCTCCAGTGGATCTATTGACCCT
>JAJZWK010000074.1 GCA_021846725.1 Actinomycetes bacterium
AAAATACATTCTATCCATCCGGCAGATATACCACAGAAATAACGCTTCATGCTCTTTTTCCCTCCTGTCCATTTGTAGTCATCCATGACTTGTTGTAACCAACCATGCCATTAGAACGGTTTGCAGGTCACATTATTACGGTTAGATCACCTAATTTCGCAGGCACCCGCCTAGAGACAATCAGCGAACGCTAATTACCTGGCTCTTGCCGGCATAATCATGCCATGCACTCCATGAACGGCTCCACAGAGGAGAAAGCGCATTTATCACGCCGGGTATTATAAAGATAAAGAACAGTGCTATGAACACAAAGCGCCTCAATAATGCTCTGGCAGCACCGAGTTGACCTCCCGTATCGGCATCTCTCGTAGCTATACCCAACGCCATCTTCCCTATAGTCTGTCCCCTATTGCTCCCGTCAAGTAGCGCAAAGTATCCGAGTAAGACTACAAGCTCAAATACATAGATCGTAAAGAAATGTGCATCGAAGACGGGTAGGCCGTTCTTGCCTGTCTTCAGGTTACCGGGGAAAAGTATACTAATCAGTACTGAGCTGACAATATCGATAAGTATGATATCAATGATATATGCGATAGCACGCCTCCACCATGGGGCAATCGGACGGCCGAGAACATCAATATGTCCTGAACCGCGTACAGCCTGGTATGGCTGGCTACCGTACCCACTAAACTGATTGTAACCAAACCGGCTGCCATTATATTGCTCTTGGTAGCCCTGGTAGCCTTGGTAATCGCCACTACCGGCAGGACCGTCACCACTGTATGATTTACCGTTTACACGAGGAGCAGGAGAAGCAGATCTGCCATCGCCATCATCGCCGCCATCCTCATCGTGTCCCCATCCATCGCCTCTTCCTCCATTACCACGATCACCATTGCCCTCATCACCCGAACCACCGGATCCATAAAACGGTGCACCTTCATAGGTAGGCTTTCGCTTCTCTCTATCTTTATCTGCCATATAATCACAATCTTAGCAGGCTCTATTAGTAGTAGGTACCGGGGACAGACCGAAACGGAGTAGAAAACGGAGTAGAATACAAGTGCCACCGAATGGCATCATGCTAAAATTTCGGTCATTATGTATATATGACTTGGGTAGACCTCGTAATCTTGATACTTGTTGGGCTGGCTGCAGTGAGGGGGTTACGCCTCGGTGCCGTCCAACAGATACTCTCCTTTGGCGGCTTCTGGCTCGGTCTATTTCTGGGAGCACTGGTTGCACCTTTTTTTGCACATACAGTATCCTCTCCGGAACTAAAAGCAATAATAGTAATAGTCACCGTACTCGGAGCAGCAACTATAGTGGGTGCTTTGGGACGTATTGCAGGGTCATTTTTCGCTACAGCGTTACGCCGTATACATCTCGGAGGCGTAGACACCGTACTTGGAGTAGGCGTTGCCGTAGTTGCTACCCTCCTTGCCTGCTGGCTGGTAGCCAGCTTTCTGGTCAATTCAAGATGGTCGGCACTTGACAGTGCCATAGGCGGCTCAAGGATCGTACAGGCCATGGATAAGATACTCCCCGCACCACCAACAATTTTTTCAAAGGTGGAAAATTACATGACCCAAGTCGGCTTCCCGGTTGCATTTGCGGGTATACCACCTCAAATAACGGGAAAGGTGACACTCCCTGATAACGCTCAGACTCGTTCCGCAGTACTGGCAGACGGACCATCTACCGTAGAGATTGAAGGTCGCGCGTGTGGACTCATCCTGGAAGGGAGTGGATTCGTAGTAGCTCCCGGATACGTAGTGACCAATGCGCACGTCATTGCTGGAGAGGCACACACCTATGTACTCGAGAATGGCCAGCAGTATCCTGCTACGCCAGTACTGTACGATCCAAAACTGGATATATCACTACTCAGAGCACCCACCTTCTCCAAACCTCCGTTAAAGCTGGATCCGCACCTGGTATCTGATGGGACAGCAAGTATCGTAATGGGTTATCCTGAAGATGGGCCATTCTCCTATAGTACGGCCGGGGTGATGGCTCTTTACGACGCTAGAGGCTTGGACATCTACGGCAATACATACGTTACAAGGCAGATATATGGGCTTAAAGCCATAGTAAGACCTGGAAATTCCGGTGGCCCACTCGCTGAGCCTGACGGTATGGTAATTGGAGTCGTGTTTGCCCGCTCGACCACCAATTCTCAAGTGGGATATGCAATAGCTTCACCTGCTGTCTTGTCTACTATCTCCCCAGCTCTGCACGATACTTCAAGAGTCTCTACCATGGGATGCACGAACGCATAATGAGTCAAGATAAATCGGAAGTTCTAAAATCGAGAATTCTTGAATAGACGAACAAGGGATGCACGAACGCATAATGAGATATGCAAGCACACTACTGACAGCATCTATTTAGGCAAGAGCAGAGAGGCGAGATGCACGAACGCATAATGAGATATACAAGCACACTAAGGAGTGAAGATGGCACTTCCAATTGAAGACTACGGGATTATAGGTGATACTCACACGGCGGCACTTGTGGGAAGGAACGGATCAATAGATTGGCTGTGCCTGCCAAGATTTGACTCGGAGGCGTGTTTTGCGGCACTGCTTGGAAATGAATCGAACGGGTGCTGGAAGATAGCTCCAGCAGAGGGAGGTACGGCAACCAGGCGCCATTACATGGGAAACAGCCTAGTGCTGATCAGCGAGTTCGACACCGGGCAGGGAACGGTAAGACTGATTGATGCCATGCCTATACGCGAGGAACATCCCTGGGTAGTCAGGGTAGTAGAGGGCATCTCAGGAAGGGTGGACATGAGCATGTGTCTCACTATCCGATTTGGATACGGTCACACTATACCCTGGGTACATCGTTCAGATGGTCTATTGGTGGCGGTGGCGGGTCCCGATGCTCTAGCACTGTGGACACCCGTGGAAACCAGAGGAGTCGATTACTCTACAGTGGCAGAGTTCAGTATATCTGAAGGACAGCGTATCCCATTTACCCTTTCATGGAGCCAATCACACGACAGCCCACCCAGACCTATAGATGCCTGGTACGCCATAGAGGACACCCGATCGTGCTGGGAGGAGTGGAGCTCTCACTGCAGCTTTGACGGAGAATGGGAAGATGCTGTGACACGCTCTCTCATTACATTGAAAGCACTCACCTACGAACCTACCGGAGGAATAGTTGCAGCTGTAACCGCCGGACTACCTGAGACATTGGGTGGGGAACGTAACTGGGACTACAGGTACTGCTGGCTGAGGGATGCCACCCTTACGCTTGGTGCACTGATGAGAAGTGGTTATCACGAAGAGGCTATTGCCTGGAGGGACTGGCTACTTAGAGCGATCGCAGGTGATCCATCCGATCTACAGATAATGTACGGTCCGGGTGGCGAAAGGAGGCTAGTTGAATGGGAAGTTGATTGGCTGGATGGATACGAGGGATCTAAACCGGTGCGCATAGGCAATGCTGCATGCGATCAATACCAGCTTGATGTCTATGGTGAGGTTCTCTCTACGATGTACGAAGCCGCAAAAGTAGGCGATCCTCCAACTACGGCTACGTGGGGACTCACCGAAACTCTAATGGACTTCCTGGAAAATTCTTGGACGAAGCCTGATGACGGGATATGGGAGGTAAGGGGACCTCAACGACATTTCACCCACTCAAAGGTGATGGCTTGGGCAGGCATAGATAAGGTAATCAAGATGGCAGAAGAATTCTCACCCACTGTACTCGGAATGAGTGGAGATATTCCTCTGGACAGGTGGCGCAAAATGCGAAGTGCCATACACCGTGAGGTCATGGAGAAAGGATACAACCCCGAAGTTGGTGCATTTACGCAATACTACGGATCTACCGACCTTGATGCGAGTATACTCATGATCCCCCTAGTCGGCTTTCTACCCGCCAATGATAAGCGTATGGTCTCCACTATCAACGCCATAGAACGTGATCTCACCGAGGATGGGTTTGTCCTGCGATACAGAGCAGAGGACTCGGTCGAAATAGACGGACTGCATGGCAAGGAAGGTGCATTCCTGGCGTGTTCGTTCTGGATGGCCGATTGCCTAGCTCTTATTGGACGACAAGCCGAGGCAAGGGCTCTATTCGAACGGTTGCTGGGAATTAGAAACGATCTTGGATTGCTCTCCGAAGAATACGATATAGCTGCCAAACGGTTGGTGGGGAACTTCCCTCAGGCATTCTCGCATGTATCGTTGGTAAATGCGGCATACAATTTATCAGGGCACCCGCAGGCACATGAGATGCAAGGGAGTAAGCAGATGCTGCGCAAGGTCAGACAAGGGTCGCGACGAAAGAAGTCATCACTTCATCGCCGCCATAGTATATCCTAACGCTGATATACTCTCCATGACTGAAGCCATAGGCTTGCGCGAGGCTCAGTCCAAGCCACAATCACCGAGCAGCAAGCGCAGCCTCTCGTACGGTAGCGGCAAAATCTATAGCCCTTGATTCCAGGTTGGAATGAGAAAGCTGAGCTCTTGCGACTACCGTAGCACCCTTCTGTTCAAATGCCTTTGCAAGACCATCGACTAAGTTCCTGGGAGACACACCATAAGTACAGAATACCGCTACACGCTTACCGCCGAGCCTGGGCAACCCCTCCATCCATGCTCTAGTGGTCTTGGCTGGCTTGATACCGGCAAATATAAAGCCCTCTACCCAGGTACCGAGTACGATAAGATCTGCCCATGCAATCTCTGCAAGTCCTACCCTGGAAATTGGTAGAAACTTCACTGCCGCCCCCCTGCCCTTCAAAGAACCGGCAATAGCAGAAGCTGCCTTTTCGGTGTGACCTGTTAGCGAATCGTAGACAACCAGCACTCTCTTAGCACCTCGCTCCTGTGGCATTGCAGGTGCTCCAGCGCCTCCCTCCATACCACCTACCTCTACGTCATCTACCTCTACGTTACCCGGTATGCCATCCGAGCCAGTGCCCAAAGATCGCTTTGGCTCTATCTTTCCTGAGAAAGACGGGCGAGATGGGTGCGATCTCAAGATTGCCTCAGCTGCCCGCTTCCCCTGCGACATCGCCTCTACCACCGTAGATGGCCCTATCAGTGCATCTCCCGCTACCCATATACGTTCACGCACTGCAAGCGAGGCCGATACCAGACCAACCTCCCTATTTATAGAGAGAGTCCCTACAGGGTTGGAATTGCAAAATGCCGATGCGCTATTGTGAAGAATCCCGCTTGCTACCCAACGCCTATCAGGCATACCTTTTGCAACTTTACGTACAGGGGTACCAGGCAGTAATTTGGCCAGTTCTGGATCCAGCCTGTAACCCATTGCCATGACCACAAGATCGACCTCTATCGTACGCTTCTTGTCATTAAGCACCTTTGGAAGCTTGGTCCTATCTTTCTGTACGGTAGAAGCTAGCACAGCTCTCTTTACTTTGCCGTCATCGCCTTGAAGCTCGACAAGCGTACTGGAAAAACTCGACACTACACCTTCGGATTCAGCTTCAGCCAACTCATCTGGTCTCACTAGTGCAAACTTCCTGTCCAGCCAGTCCACGCAGGTAGCACTCGCCGCACCTAGGCGCATAGCCGAGCGGGCTACGTCCATAGCGGTATTGCCTGCCCCAAGTACTAGTACTCTAGGTCCCTTATGGGCATTCCCAGCAATTCCTCCAGCAACTCCAGGCAGCCCGACCTCTTCTATGCCCTCTCTCGCAGCCAAAGCATCTTTGGCACGCTTCAAGAACCAAGTTGCATCCACTACCCCGTCAAGGTCAGCGCCCGGAACCGGAAGTCTGATTGGGATGCTTGCGCCATGACACATTATTACTGCATCCATCTCCTTGAGCAACCTATCCATATCGCCGTCCTTGACCTCTACACCCAACCGAATATTCACTCCAGCAGCTTTCAGAGTCTCCAACGGTCTCATAGCCACCTCATCGGGCAGGGTAAAGTCTGGTATGCCCCATCTGGGTAGCCCTCCAGCTATATCGTCCTTTTCGTACAGGGTAACTGAGGCTCCCGCCTGCACCAGGGTAGACGCTGCTGCAATGCCTGCTGGCCCTGCACCTACTATACCGACCGTCATACCCTCACCTTCATTCGATAGACGCTGCAGGGGAGGTACCGGTTCATTATCGGTAATGAATCTCTCTATAAGACCTATAGCTACTGGTCTTTCTCCTGCAAGCGACCACGTACAGGAGCCCTCACACTGAGCTGCCTGATCACAAACCCGTGAGCATATATCAGGGAGAAAAGAGGTATTACGCAATATAGAATGCGCACGAGAAAGGTCATTATCACGAACAGCCCGCATAAACCCCGGAATATCATTGTGTGCAGGACAGCCTCTCATGCAGGTAGGATCGGGGCAGTCGAGGCATCGCTCTGCCTCCCGGCGAGCTGCTTCAAACGACTCTATACCCTTGCGCATCTCCTCATTGTGACCGAGCACCGAATCGAGGTGTAACTCCTCACGCTCCACCCTCTCACCTGCTAGTACCGGGCCGTCGATAACGATAGCGGAAAATGGGCAGGTGCGCTCGCACTGCCTGCATCCCACACAAAGACTGTCATCTCCCTGGACAATCCAGAGATCGGTGTTCATGGTAAGAGCACCCTGCGGGCACCTGATTACACATTCCTGACAGCCGGCACAGCGCTCTGCTACCACCTGTATAGATGGCATAGCAGTATCAGAACCACCGACCACCTTGGATAGCTGCCTCTCTTCTGTTACAGTCATAATTCAAAATCTCCTTTCCTATTCCGTTCCGTCACGATTCAATCACGATGCAGCATGCATAGGGATGTAAAGAAGCAACATACTCATACCTATAGCCAAGACCATGAATATCGACATCATTTTGGCTACTACAGGGCGGTCGGTCAGCATTGCAATATCTCTCTTGAATATCCTCTTCATCACCCACAACGAGAGAACCAAACCTATTGCCATCACTCCAAGCTGGATGCCAACTATCTGCCACCCTATATAGGAAGGCAGGTTGTCAAAGCTCTTCACGTGCTGAGCAAATATCGTCATATTGTACCAACCGGTATGTATACCAAGCTCACCAAGTACGGAACTCACTACCCTTGGAGTGTGCTTGATGAACCTGGGCAACTGCCTGGCAAGATAATCTGCAGCCGTCACAGGTATCAGCGCGTAAGCAAACGGTACATACCACTGCTTCCATGAAGAAGCAATCCTCTTCTTGGCAGTTTGTTTGGCGGTCTGTGGATGCAATCCGGTACTACCAAACGTAGTGCTAGCACCATCACTGTCGCCATCGCCATACTGCGCTGACTGACCATCGCCGCTTGAGTCACCGCGCACCAGTGTACCGACACCTCCAGCTCCTCCTAGCACGCTATTATGATCCAGGCTACTCTCCGAACCTGCTCCAGCATAGGCTAACCTGCCTGATGATGCAGCCGATGAAGTGTTTATCAGAAGCCCTTCGCTCACTTCGCCATATGCCGTAGTACGCCCATCTATGGAGTTGTCATAAGCTGTGCTCACGCTCTGCCTGCGCGCTGCCACTGCCCGTATAGCCAGCCCCGCACCGACTACCACCAGTGCAAAGACCGCTATAAGCCCAAGGTAATCTATAGGATTGGGATAGGGGATACCTGTGTACTTGGTAAGCCATGCATCTGCAGTAGCGTATATGTTCAAAGCATTCACCTGCTGAAAGACGACCAGACCAATAAGTAGCGCTATGACCAGAGCAATGTCCACTCGGCGCCTGGATGGAGCAACCACCGATGTAAGTGGCTTTTGAACAAAGAGGCCGACATTGTCATAAGGGCAGGCCTTGTAGCATTCGCTGCACAGACCGCACAGCAGATTTGAATCGG
>JAJZWK010000075.1 GCA_021846725.1 Actinomycetes bacterium
TGTTCTTGCACTAGGCATGACTCCACTACCTCTCCTTCTCCGTCCTCTCCTTCTCCGTCTTGCCCTGCTCGTCCAAATGAACTATTCTCTAATCCTACCTGCCCTAGCAGATATATGCGAACAGTAATAAGTTCCATTCCTTACCCGGATAAACAGCCCTCTAAAAGGACAAAATGAATCCATCAGAGCATCAAACACCTCCCGTTGCTCGGGCCAAGCCGTTCAGCATAAAGGCACATGGAGATACTCGCGTAGACAACTGGTATTGGCTGAAATACTCCACGGACCCTGAGGTAATTGCCCTGCTGGAAGCTGAAAACTCCTATACACGATCATTATTCACATCCCTTACAGGCCTGCAGAAAAAGCTATATGACGAAATCGCTGGGCGCACACCCGAAACCGATTACTCTGTTCCTGTGCTCAGGGGAAATTGGTGGTACTTCAAGAGGACATTTGAGGGTAAGTCCTACCCGATACACTGCGCCATTCCTGTCGACACACCACCCACCACAGCAATATCCACTCATGTCCCCTCAACAAACAACTACGAACCGCCAACAATTATTCCTGACAGACAAACAGACAACGAGATAATCCTACTTGACGAGAACCAGCTTGCGAAAGATCATCCTTACATGAGTATAGGCAATCTGGAAATCAGCCAAACGGGGAATCTGATAGCTTACTCTGTAGACACTACAGGCAACGAGCACTTTACCCTCTATATAGACAGAATAATGCCACAAAACGATGTACAGCGAGAGACCCTCTACTCCATCGAGGATGTCTCGTATGGAATAGTCTTCGATTCAGATCAGCTACTGTACTACGTGAAGGCAGACAGCCAGGATAGACCCTACCAGGTATGGTGCCATAAGATACGTCTTGAGGAAATGAACAATATGACAAATCCGAGCGACTCGAGTTACTTGAAAAATGGACTGCTACCAGAGCCTTTAGAGGATACACTCGTATACGAAGAGAGCGATGAACGCTTTTTCTTGAACATATCGAGCACTAAGGATGGACATTACCTCCTCATTGATGCCAGATCCAAAACTACCTCAGAAACACTGGCAGTACGTCTCATCGATCACATGACGTTACCCGCCGTCTGGGGTGATATACCAGAGACGAGGAAGAACGTAACACGACCAAAAGAGGAACTATCTGCCACCGAATCTATCACCGACTCTATCACCGATCGCCATGGCCACCACTCTGAAGCTGTACCGGTAAATTATCCCCAAATAATTCCCCAAATAATACAGCCAAGATCAGAAGGGATAGAATACTCTGTCGAACATTACAATGACATATTCATCCTGCTCACCAATGAATCTGCACCCGATTTCCGTATCATATCTGTAGACGAGCAACATCATACTGATATAACTGAACTTGTGGCACATGAACCCGGGAGGCGGATAGAAGATATGGATATATTCAACGATTTCTTGGTAATCCAGGTGCGCAAGGATGCAATGTCACGGATACAAGTCTTGCATATGGACGATACACAAAGTGGATACTTCGTCGAACAGCCCCCAGCGCCCTCCACATGTTACATAGGTGCAAACTATTGCATGGAGTCACCGTATCTAAGGTATGAAACTACCTCGTTGATCTCATCAAAAAGCACCTATGACATGGATTTGAGATCAGGGAAGCCTATCCTGCGTAAAAAACAATACATTACCGGCAACTATGACGAATCTGCTTATATCACAATGCATCTTGAAGCAATATCGCATGACGGTACACCAGTACCAATCTCTATTGCCTACCCACGCAATATAGCCAGAGATGGGACAGCACCATGCCTGCTGTATGGCTATGGAGCATACGAACATAGCATAGATCCAATATTTTCAGCCGCCCGATTGTCTTTATTGGAGCGTGGATTCATCTTTGCGATAGCTCATGTCCGAGGTGGAGGAGAGATGGGTAGATGTTGGTATGAATCTGGCAAGCTGGCATCAAAACCAAATACCTTTCATGATTTTATAGCATGTGCAAAGTATCTTATAAGCAACAAGTGGACATGCCCAGAAAAATTGGTGGCGCGAGGTGGATCAGCTGGAGGGATGTTGATGGGGGCAGTTGCAAATATGGCACCTGAATTGTTCAGGGCAATAGTTGCTGAAGTACCATTCGTCGACTGCCTTACTACCATGATGGATCCCAGCTTACCTCTCACTATTACCGAGTGGGAAGAGTGGGGCAACCCATTGGAGAATCCGGATTACTATACCATCATGAAGACATACTCACCATACGATAACGTCCGGCAGGGTATACATTACCCGGATATACTTGCAACTTGCGGACTGTCTGACCCAAGGGTGGGGTATTTCGAACCACTTAAATGGGTCCAAAAATTAAGACAAGCAAGCCCTGAAAGTCGAATAATGCTAATGGTGAACATGGATGGTGGACACATGGGACCCAGCGGACGTTATGCCGCATGGGATGAAGAGGCGCAGATACTGGCTTTTGTGATCGATTCCGTCCAGGACAGTTCTTATAAATAACTTTGACTTTTCTACAGGGTACCTCTAAACTGAGTAGTTCGTGTACCATCCATTTCCAGGACAGATCTTGAAATAAATAACTTTACTATATACTATAGGGTGACCAATCCAAGTATTGCCAACTCAGTATCTGGGCACCAAGTAATCTGGGATGTCTGATCGTCTCGGGTTGGTGGCGTCTCGTTTTGACACTACAGGGTCACTAATACCCCAGTCAGCAGCAACATCCTGATCATTCCAGAGTATTCCGAGTTCGTCTGAACCATTATAGTAGCCATCCACCAAATAGGTAAGTAACATATCGGTTAGCGAGCTAAATCCATGAGCAACCCCCGGAGGTATATATATACCAGTATCCTTGTCCTCGCTAAGATCGTAAGTCATCGTGGCACCAACTGTTGGAGATCCAGTCCTAAAATCGTGGAGTACTACCCTGGCCTTTCCTCTAAGTAAGTACCAGTAATCAGCCTGCTTCAAATGGTAATGCAACCCTACGATACATCCTGCCGACCTCTCTGCCCTGTTGCCTTGCAACATTTCACGACCTTCCGGGAACCATGACCTCCTGTATGTCTCTACAAATCTTCCTCTGTCGTCCTCATGGACGTCAGGTCTGACTATTACAACGCCTGCTATCTCATCCGATGGTATAATCTCTGCCATAAGGTGACATACTAGTTTATTTATATACACATCGCCATTCGATCCGGGCGATAGAAACCTGACATTATCCGACTCAGTTCTCCAGCCATGCTCATATATATATGCTCATATACGATTATGCCCTAGACCATGCTGAGGCGCGAACACTAACTCGCAAATTAGTAGTTCAATAGAGTGTATGGTAGTAGTTTTAGTAATAGTAGTCATTGGAGTCGGAGCATTGGCTGCACGTTACGCACTGAAAAGATCTGCCAACGAACGTAATTCGGTGGAACGCTATCACCGCGCTCTGGAAGTGCTGCAAAAGCACCCCGAAAGTAGCAAAGCCGGTCAAAGAGATGCTGCCAACCATCAATCATCACCTCTCTCCGAGTCGTCCACTGGACATACACCGCCTACATCTGCATCTCCTGTACCTGCATCCCCTGCATCTCCTGCTACAACCAGATCACCGATGACACCCACCACACCTACCTCTAGCCCATCGCCAGCAATTCCTGAGCCACCCCCAAGTATCCGAATCCTGGGACGCTTGCCGTCGAACAACCAGACATCGAGAGACGAAGAGCTGGAGGCACGGGCTGAAGAGGCTCGTAGCAAGTTTATCAATAATCTCAATCGCGACCAGGCAGGACAGGACTATCGCTACCAAGCACGAGCCAATGCTACCAAGGACAGGTCAGATGTCCTTGATACACAATCAGATGTCCTTGTTGATACAAGGTATGAGCCCACGCACCAAACAGAATCCAATTTGCAAGAGAGGTCGATAAACGGGCTTGAGCAACAGGACAAGCTTGCACACCAAAACAGAGACGACTACCAAGACGAACCCAAGCATATGGAGCTGTCCAATCACCAAGACGAACCCGACTCCAAAATGCTCTTTTTTGACGACGAATCGTTACCAGATACACTCTCGCTAGAGCACAGCAATGAGACCATACGTAAATTGACTTTTAATCCAAGTCAAAAGAGGACAATAGCCGCACTGGCATCTGTAATAATCGTACTTGGCCTGGTACTTGCGTTGATATCGTTCGGGGGGTCAGCTAAACCTAAATCGGTGTCAATAGCTCGAGATCAAAACCCAACACCTACCAACCCACAGCAAGGCACTGTACGAGGCAACCCACAGCAAGGCACTGTACGAGGCAACCCACGAGCCAAATCCAGCGGGCACCCACAAGGAATCACCAAAAAAATTCCGGTCTCCAATTCCAACCCATACAGCCAGAGCAATACCGCTGGAAGCATCCAGCCTACATCATACTCAATGTTTTCCGGAACTTACCCAGCTCCACCCGGAAATTACACTGTTACTCTCAACCCTGGAGAGAAATGCTGGGTGATGGCAAAGTCGCTCACAACCGGTAATGTACTATGGACAGGCATGATATATCCAGGACAGCACCAATCAATAAGTGCCAGCGGGTCGATCACAATTGAGTTAGGAGCAGCCTTTCAAATGGTGGTGACTATCGCTGGTAAGTCGCTCTCTTTCCCAGCCAACTACTCATCTCCATTCACTATGACGATCAACCCAGTCTAATTCTGATACTGTCTATACAATGAAAGCTACAATGCTCCTATGCGATGCTGCCCAAGTGGCAGACGGAAAATTATACATACTGGGCGGTGGGTGGTCACTTGTCGGTCCTGAACCCTCGCCAAGTGCCGTTGCTCTGAAAATAGATGTTGAATGGCATGAGGTGGATATAATGCACCACTGGGAACTTGCACTGGAAGATGCAGATGGTCAGCCAGTACATGTAGAGACACCCGAAGGTATACAGCCGATAGAGGTTCGCGGAGACTTCACCGTTATGCGTCCTCCTGCTATTCCGGAAGGAAGCCCTATAGACGTTGCACTGGCGGTGAACTTTGGTCCCTTGCCACTCAACCCTGGTTCCCGCTATGCTTGGAGATTGATCATAGATGGACAATCAGAGGAAGATTGGGTACTGGCATTCACTACCAGACCCGCTACAAAAGATGAATAATGTTACGGAGGATTAATAATGGTTGTACATGAACGCCCCTTTGGACGCTGCTATGAAGACTTCGAGCCTGGCGATATTTATAGACACTGGCCTGGTAAGACAATCACGGAGTATGACGATCATCTGTTCTGTATGATCACCATGAACCACCACCCACTACACACCAACGAGTGGTTTGCCGAAGGAGAGACCGTACACAAACGTAATGTAGTAGTTGGAAATCTGGTATATTCACTTGCTCTCGGGATGAGCGTCCCGGATGTATCCGGAGCTGCTATAGCCAACCTGGAGGTAGAGTCACTTATTCATCGATACCCTACTTTCCACGGTGACACTATATATGCTGAAACCCGAGTACTCGATAAAGTTGAATCAAAATCCAAGAATGACAGGGGAATAGTAACGGTAGAGACCAAGGCATTCAACCAACGCGGTGAAGAAGTATGCTATTTCCGCAGGAAGGTAATGGTCTGGAAACGAGAGGCATTGCCACTACGTAAGAGGCCATATAGCGATGAGGTGTGGGACTGAACAGCCCTGGCAACAGACAGGTATCGAAACCAGCGGATAATCTGCTAGCACACCCTAACGATCCGCTGAGGAACGACGTGTATCGCCGTCCACTGGAAACGGCTCTTGACAGGTTGGGAGTTGCGAGTGGGTGGCGATGTGCAGACGTAGGGGCAGGCAGCGGTGATGTGTCCATAGCACTGGCAAAAATTGTCGGTAAGAGTGGACGCATATATTCTGTCGATATAGATCCACTGGCAAGAGATGAGGTAGCTTCTCGAGCTGCCACATTCAGCCAAGTGGTAGCCATTACCCAAGCAGGAGAAGACCTCTTGCTCCCAGAACCGGTAGATCTCGCTTTTTGCCGCTTCCTTCTTATGCATGTACATGACCAGGCTGTGGTAATACGTCGAATGGCACTGGCAACAAAGCCAGGAGGATACGTCGTCATGCAAGAACCCATTACCTCAGCAGGAAGAATAGGCGGCACTGCATTTTCCATGGAAGGTGCGCTGTACCCTGACGTAGGCGCTCTACTCCCCAGCCTTACCAGACAGGCAGGTCTGGAACTCATAGATTGCTGGGCAGAATCACAGGCCTGGTCAGGAGAGGGTATGGTGAGTAGTTATCTTGAGCACCTGACAGGAGTGAATCCAGGAGACAGCCCTGTTGTGCTGCCGCCACTGGTTACCGCCATAGGACGCGTCGGTGATATGACAGGCAGTAAGATATTACCATCGTCAACTACTGAGTGGTAATATGCTTGACTGAGTAACTTGGAATAAAGGAGAATAGAGGTGGCCACAGAAATACTAGATGAATACAAACCGGAAAATGACTTGGACAACGCCAGAAAGGCGTTGGAAAGAGGTACTGCCGTTATCGACAACGCCAGAAAGCACATAGCAGCCAATGGTGGCATAGACAACAATCAGGCAGTTGCCTACGATCTTGCTCACATGGCCGCTGCAATGAAAATTGCCGAAAGTGCCATATCCTATGGCAGGCACGGAAAAGAGGAGGCGGCTCTGGCGTGTGCCTTTCTAGGTGATGCCCTAGGCGATTTGTTGAGCAGGTTGATAGGTAGGGAACAGGATTGGGGCACATCCACAGAATTCCTATTCGGAGCACACACATTTACGACCAAATACCGCAACCCGGCTTATCTTGCCAGTATATGCGGTATCACAGGTGGTCACCATCTCGACCAAGAGTTTGATTTGGCGCGAGAGACTTTTCATAAGTTTGCAGAAGAGCGTATAAGACCACATGCTGAACGAGTCCACCGGCACAACGAGGACATACCCGAAGAGATCATCTCAGGACTAGCCGGATTGGGGGGATTTGGTATGTCGATTCCAGAGGAATATGGAGGTTTTGCTGCAGGATCAGAGGGTGATTATCTTGGTATGGTCATTGCCACCGAGGAACTCTCATGGGGTGCACTTGCAATAGGCGGATCGTTAATCACCCGACCTGAGATACTTGCCAGGGCACTGCTTGCTGGTGGAACCGATGAGCAACGCAAACGCTGGCTACCAAAGATGGCTACCGGAGAGCTTATGACTGCGGTCGCGGTTACCGAGCCTGACTACGGTTCGGATGTTGCCAATATCACTACGACCGCCCAAAAGACCGATGGGGGATGGCTAATATCAGGAGTAAAGACCTGGTGTACGTTTGCTGCACGTTCTGATCTGTTGATGTTGCTAGCGAGAACTGACCCGGATCGCGCCAAGGGTCATAAGGGGTTATCTCTATTCGTGATCGAGAAAGAGAGAGCAGACGGCAATGGTTTCATACTGCACAATGCCAACCGGGGCAGCTTGGAGGGAAGGCCTATAGATACAATAGGGTACCGAGGGCTACATTCATACGAACTATCCTTCGATGGATGGTTTGTTCCCGATGATTGCCTTGTGGGTGGCGAAGCCGGATTAGGCAAGGGATTTTA
>JAJZWK010000076.1 GCA_021846725.1 Actinomycetes bacterium
CTTACCAGCCCAGCATCTCCACAGAGATTCCTGACATAGCGTATTATGACACTTATTACCGTACCCGATACATCCTGTCGTCCATTCGCGTATCCCTGGTTAGGGTCAATCCCAGTGTAGGTCATCTGCCTTATATGGACTGTCTATATTAATTTTCATTATAAATCACACCCTTATTATCGACCTAATATCATATTTTAGTAAATCATATGCACTTGCTTTACTAAATTATAATCTCTTTGCCAATACACTTACCGCATATTTGTAGTTTATCGACCACTTTGTGTAAAGTTGATTAAAAATATAGCACGAACGTCATGTCCTTGGCAAGCGTTTGTTCAGGAAATATCAATTATCAATTATCAAGCAGTACGCATAAACCATTATATTATCAAAGAAGCTTATCTATCCATGTTCACGGCATACCGTCTGTACTTTTCATTTTTACATTCTCTACGCTACCCATGATAGTCAGGAGCCCATGATATTTAGGAGGTTTGTTTTTTCATTCGTGGCATGTGTAAAAAATATCCTCTGTGTCTGGCATTGATATATACAGCACAAGGGTTACTCTTCACAGTATGGTAACGAGCATCATGCTGCAGACCTGTGTCTGGCATTGATAGATCCAGTACAAGGATCACTGTGTCTGGGGTATTTTATTGGTCCAATGGTGTGTATGCGCGACAACGTACTCAAAAGCGGCTAAAGTAAGTAGTCTTATGAGTACAACCCCGGAAGTTCTTGATGACCATCGTATAAAGTTCACTATTGATGTAGATGAGGCCAGGATAAATAAAGCTATGGACTCTTTTGTCCGCGAATTGCAACGTACCGCGAAGATTAAAGGATTCAGACCAGGTAAAGTACCTCGTACTGTGCTAGAGGCTCATATAGGTGGCAGCAGTGCTTTGAGGGCACAGGCCATTGAAGGTGTGATTTCTGATGCTTATGTGGAAGCACTTAATGAGTCAGGTGTGGAGCCTCTTTCTGATCCACAAGTAGAGATTATTGAAGGGAAGGAATCGGGGCCTTTGAAGTTCGAGGCTACCATAGTGGTCAGGCCAAGCGTCTCGGTTGCTGGTTACCAGGGTCTTGAGGTAGTCATACCAGACATGGAAGCGACCGAAGAAGAGGTGGATGCTGGAATAGATCGAGTTAGGGAGCAGTGGGCAGAGCTATTTTCCAAGGATGGTGAAGTAATCGTCGGAGATGTAGTTACCCTAGATGTGGATGTGTCTGTTTCTGACTCTGGTTCAAATGGTATGCACCTTGATGACTATGTCTATGAAGTTGGTAGAAATTCAGAAATCCCTGAGCTGGATAAGCATATTATTGGTGCTACCAAGGGATCAGTTATAGTCTATAGCCCGTCTGATAGACAACCAGATGGGCTGGGTACAGACAGTGATGACGACGTGAGCAGGGATATCGACGGAGATAAGGGTAGTGGTATAGATACAGGAGAGACTGGAGTAGAGCAGGAAAATGTAGCAGACAGAGAGGCTGTAACAGCTAAGGAGAATAGGGGGGATGAGGGACAGGAAATGGATAATGCCCAGGCTCGGTCTACCGATGAGGATAGCCAGTCTTTCCCTTTGGAAATCAAGGTAGTTGTTAAGGATATAGAGACGAAAGTATTGCCTGAATTGACCGATGAGTGGGTCCAGGAAGCTACCGAATATGAAGACGTGGATAGTATGCGAGAAGATATCCGTAAGCGGATTGAGCAATACAAGAGTAGTAGTGTCCGTTCACTCTTTCCTCGTCAGGTCTTGGCTTCACTCAATGATCTTGTGGGAGAAGACCCTCCCGCAGAGTTGGTTGAGGTGGAGTTTGGACGAGAACTTGCTGATTTTTCCAAGAGACTTGAAGAAGCAAAGATGACCTGGGAGCAGTTTGTGGAGGCGAGCGATGATAATGGGAACAGTATCATCAGCAGATTTCATGATTCAGCGGTAGCTAGCGCAAGAGCTGATTTGGCTTTAAGAGCTGTTGCCGATGCAGAGGAAATTGATGTCGACGATAGCTTGAATGATTTGCTTTCCAAGATAGCCAGTAGGTCTAATAAATCTTTGGCTGAGGTACGTGAGCACTACGAGCATTCAGGTCAATTGGTTGCTATGCGCTCCGAACTACGGAAAGAGAAGGCTCTTGATTGGTTGTTGCACAATGTACACGTAAAGGATAGTAGTGGTAACGATATTGATAACGAACTGTTGTTGACGGGTGACTCGCATGATGTCGATAACGTGCATGACAGTGAAGGTTCTGATGATTCTGGTGTTACTGAAGGCTTGGAAGAATAGAGTGGTACGAGAAACGGTGTCATCTAGCTGACGGAAATCCATGTTTATTTGCGAGACACTAGACTAGACTAAAGTAATGATTGCTATGTATGGTACGAGGAAGGATGGAAAAATATGATGCAGGCTCTTGGGTATCTGGTTCCTACCGTGATAGAGCAGAGTCCGAAAGGCGAACGAGCCTATGACCTCTATTCGAGGCTGTTAAAGGATCGGATCATAATAGTTGGTACTCCGATTGATGATTCTATAGCCAATCTGGTCTGTGCCCAGATGCTTTTTCTGGAGTCTGAGGATTCCGACAAAGATATTCATTTGTATATAAACTCCCCTGGTGGAGACATCACAGCTCTTTTTGCGATTTATGACACCATTAAGTTCGTCAAGCCCGATGTTTCGACATTTTGTTTTGGACAGGCTGCTTCAGCTGCTGCAGTGTTACTAGCTGCGGGGGCAAAGGGAAAGCGATTTGCATTGCCTCATTCAAGAATTCTTCTGCATCAGCCCTGGGGTGGTGCTGCCGGACAAGCCAGTGATATCGAGATACAGGCACGCGAGATGTTGAGAATGCGTGATCTGCTCAATTCTATGTTGTCGGAGGATATTGGGCAGCCTATCGAAAAGATTGCCAAGGATACCGATAGGGATTTTGTTATGACCGCAAGTGAAGCTGTCGATTATGGAATAGTAGATGAAGTGATTCATAGCCGGGATAGTATAGATGGGGCCGAGTATACTGATATAGGATAATGGATGGTAAGATATGTTCAATAGGGTAATAACACAGGATAGGGTAATAACACGGGAGAGAGGGAGGAATTTGAATGGCTAAGCTTGGTGATGGAACAGAGCTTGTAAAGTGCAGCTTCTGTGGTAAGTCGCAGAAACAGGTAAAGAAGTTGATTGCTGGACCTGGGGTGTATATATGTGACGAGTGCATCGAGTTGTGTAAC
The DNA here is from genome assembly GCA_021846725.1 of Actinomycetes bacterium. GTDB lineage: Bacteria > Actinomycetota > Acidimicrobiia > Acidimicrobiales > JAMCPL01 > JAMCPL01. The sequence continues at coordinate 3,260 of JAJZWK010000076.1, forward strand.
GACATAATAATGGAAGAGTTCAGCGAGTCATCTGAGCCCTTGCTGGAGAATCTTCCCAAGCCCAAGGAGATCTTTGATTTTTTGAATGATTACGTAGTAGGGCAAGAACATGCAAAGAAGATTTTGTCTGTAGCTGTCTACAATCACTACAAAAGGGTACAGGCCAGCGCTACTCAATCTTCTGATGTGGAGCTTGCAAAGTCTAATATTCTGCTGCTTGGTCCTACCGGTTGTGGCAAGACGTTGCTCGCGCAAACTTTGGCTCGTATGCTCGATGTGCCATTTGCTATAACCGATGCAACGGCTTTGACTGAAGCTGGTTATGTGGGGGAGGATGTAGAGAATATTTTGCTTAAGCTGATACAAGCAGCTGATTATGATGTGAAGCGAGCAGAAATGGGGATCATATATATAGATGAAATAGACAAGGTAGCCAGGAAAAGTGAGAATCCCTCTATCACCCGAGATGTGTCTGGTGAAGGGGTGCAGCAAGCATTGTTAAAGATTCTGGAGGGGACCACGGCTTCTGTGCCACCTCAGGGTGGCAGAAAACATCCGCATCAAGAGTTTATACAGATTGATACTACTGGAATACTTTTTATCTGTGGCGGTGCCTTTGCCGGGCTTGAAAAAATTATCAGTAATCGTATTGGCCACAAGGGAATTGGTTTTAGGGCCGACGTTACTAGAGATAGTGCCGTGAGGGAAGACGAGATTTTGCAGCAGGTTCTGCCTGAAGACTTGATACGTTTCGGGCTTATACCGGAGTTCATCGGTAGACTTCCGGTTGTTGGTGCGGTATCTAGTCTTGGGAAGGATTCGCTTGTAAGCATTTTGGTCGATCCGAAGAACTCGCTTGTGAAGCAGTATCAAAAGGTTTTTCTGCTTGACGATGTCGAGCTGGAGTTTACTCAGGATGCTATTGAGGCGATAGCTGATCAGGCCCTCTTGCGTGGTACGGGTGCCAGAGGACTGAGAGCCATCCTTGAAGAAGTGCTTCTTGATTTAATGTATGATCTACCCAGTAGAGAGGATGTCAAGAAGTGTGTGATAGATGCATCAGTTGTCAAAGAGCGGGTGAATCCTACACTTGTACCGAGAACGAGCGAGCCAGCTCGATCTCGTACTAGAAAAGCTGCCTCTTGATTGTAGGCAATTGGACAGAGGAAACTGGACAGAGAGGAGAATACAAACTCTGTCTGTCATAGCAGTGAAGGTATTGCTGTTTGCTGGGATCTTTGCACATAGCAGTTACCTGCCTCGTAAGTAATTTATCCGCCGATTTATTGGAGAGGAACATAGATGAATACTTGGTCCTATGACGATATGCTTGAATGGTTGGACTCGCATGTCAGTATGGAGGCTACCGGTATTACCAGAGTCCCAAGGCCGACCTTGGATAGGATCCGTCAGGTCTGTGACATAATGGGAAACCCAGAGCGTGCTCAGCCGGTTATACATATCACCGGCACCAACGGGAAGGGATCAACTGCCAGGATGGTGACCGAGCTGCTTATAGCGCGAGGTCTTAGCGTGGGAACATACTCAAGTCCCAATTTGCAACGCGTGAATGAGCGTATAGCATATTGTAATGATCCTATATCTGATGAAGATTTATGTTCCATTATGCTTGAAATGGATTCATTCGAGAGAATGCTTGGCTTCAAGCTTAGCCGGTTCGAATTGTTGACGGCTTGTGCTTATAGATGGTTTGCTGATCGTCCGGTCGACGTGGCGGTGATAGAGGTAGGTCTTGGAGGGCTTTGGGACGCGACGAATGTAGCTGAGGCAGATGTAGCGGTGATCACGAATATCAGCTACGACCATGTCGAGATTTTAGGTCCGACGTTGAGAGATATTGCAACTGAGAAGGCGGGGATTATAAAGAACAATAGCATCGTAGTCGTTGGCGAGCAGGATCCGGAGTTGGTAAAGGTATTTGAAGCGGCATCTTCGTCCGTAGGGGCATCGCAGATACTGACTTACGGGCAGGATTTCTCGTGCCCGACCATTCGACCTGTTACGGGTGGTCTTGTGCTTTCCTTACATACGCCGTGGTCCATACATGAAGATCTTTTCCTTTCCCTGTACGGAAAGTATCAGGGTCATAACGCTATACTGGCTGTTACAGCAGTGGAGGCATTTTTCAACGCAGCATACCCGGCTGACCTTTTACAACGTGTTTTCGCAGAAATTACATTTGCAGGTCGATGCGAGGTATTGGGAAGGGATCCATTGATAGTATGCGATGGTGCTCACAATGTGGCAGGAATGGAGGCGTTGGCGAGTATCTTAAGAGACTATTTTGCGGATCTATCGCCAAAAGTACTCGTGACTGGTATGTTGGAGGGGAGAGATCCGGAAGCTATGCTGCAGAAGATGAGATATGGTGGGGTAGATAAGGTGGTTGTAGTTCCTGCTCCTTCTCAGAGATCTCTTGACGTGAATATATTACGTAATGCGGCTGTAGCTTCTGGATTTGAGACTATTTTGGCAAAATCTATCGTTGAAGGGTTGCAACTTGGTGGTGCCTTGGCTGGTACCGGTGGTATGTTGGTAATAGCCGGCTCACTTTATGTGGTAGGAGCCGCCCGTTCGTATATGATGTTGTCGACTGGTAATGCTGTTCAGTAATTAATTATTTGCAAAGGAAAGGGTGTATATATGAATAATAGGACTCTGGTTCTGGTAAAGCCGGATGCGATGGAGAGAGGTCTGTTGGGAGAGATAATTAGCAGGTTGGAGAGAAAGGGGCTTCGTATTATTGCGGGCGAGATAAGGACAATCGGTCGAGATGTGGCTGAACTCCACTATGCTGAGCATAAAGGCAAGCCATTCTATGAAGAATTGGTAAGTTTTATAACTCGATCTACTCTGATGGCTATGGTTGTGGAGGGACCTGATGATACTTGGCATATAGTCAGGAATATGATGGGGGCGACCAATCCGGCTGATGCTGCCCCAGGTACGATTAGGGGTGACCTTGCATGTTTATTGACCGAGAACCTCATTCATGGTTCAGATTCTGCTGAGTCTGCTGAGAGGGAGATAGCTTTATTCTTTCCCGAGTATTCGGCGCCTTGAAATTATTCTCTTAATCGTATAATCTATTAAAATTAGCGTTGTTGTGATCTGCATACGAGCCGATACATGAAGTGTCGGATCAAGAAATCGGTGGTATCAGCAGCGAAATCATAGCTCATATAGTGAGAGGAGAGCATAGTAATGGCAAGAAAAGGCATTGGCGGCATTCTCGGTCGTGATATGGCAGTAGACTTGGGTACGGCTAATACTCTGGTCTACGTTCGCGGTAGAGGCATAGTTTTGAATGAGCCATCTGTGGTAGCTATCAATATGAAAGACGGCAAGCCATTGGCTGTCGGTATGGATGCCAAGCAGATGATAGGTCGTACCCCGAGTCATATTCAGGCAATCAGGCCACTCAAGGATGGGGTCATCGCTGATTTTGAGATATGCGAGAGAATGTTGCGCTATTTCATCCAAAAGGTTCATCAAGGTCGCTTGGCCAAGCCGAGAATGATTATATGTGTTCCGTCCGGTATTACCGGTGTGGAGCAGAGGGCAGTAATGGAGGCTGCGCAATATGCAGGTGCCAGGAGTGCTTATATAATTGAGGAGCCCATGGCTGCTGCCATAGGGGCAGGTCTGCCAGTGCATGAGCCGAGTGGAAATATGGTAGTGGATATAGGTGGAGGCACCAGTGAGGTGGCTGTAATATCGCTTGGAGGTATAGTTACCGCACAGTCGGTCAGAGTGGGGGGTGACGAACTTGATGAGGCAATTATGGCTTACATCAAGAAGGAATATAGTCTTGCATTGGGTGAACGTACTGCTGAGCAGATCAAGATGTCATTGGGTTCTGCTTACCCGTTGGAAGAGGAGTTGCAGGCTGAGATAAGGGGTCGGGATCTTGTCTCAGGGCTTCCAAAGACCGTTGTGATATCGACTCAAGAGATTCGCAAGGCAATTGAAGAGCCGGTATCGAGTATTGTAGATGCTGTCAAAGTGACGCTCGACAGGACTCCACCGGAGCTTGCGGCAGATGTAATAGAACGTGGTATTGTACTGACAGGTGGTGGTGCATTGCTGAGTGGTCTGGATGCACGGCTGCACGCAGAGACTGGTATGCCGATTATTCGAGCAGCAGATCCACTCAATTGCGTGGCGTTGGGAAGTGGTCAGTGTCTCGAAGAGTTTGAGGCACTCAGACAGGTGCTTGTGTCTTCCGGATCCATGTGAGTGGACCAAAACACTATCCAGGGTCCAGAATTACTCTGATTATTCTGGCTCTTGCAACGCTTA
>JAJZWK010000077.1 GCA_021846725.1 Actinomycetes bacterium
CTCTCAAAACGGAGAGCTTCTTCGCCATCTTACCTTTGATCCAACTAAAAGTTACCAACCAATAGGAGGAAGTTGATATGACTACAAAGTGCAGGTTCGACTGTCCACTTTGTCCCGCGACATTACATGTGTGGGCGAGGGGGGACTTGAACCCCCACGGACTTTCGTCCACAGGATCCTGAATCCTGCGCGTCTGCCTATTCCGCCACTCGCCCTGGGTCTTATCTCGGATAGCTATACTAGTATACTTTCTCGTAAATAACCATGGGTTTCCGCCAGCCAGATGATTCCCCTGGTGGCGTTATTATCTTAGGCGTAGCTACCAACTACACCTTCGTCCTCGACATTATCAGAGAGCACCCCTGACTTGCCGTATAACGTCATGTTATTTATGGGACACTGCACTAGCATGTAGCCTGCCGTGCCTATGTGTCAGTCTATCACCGCCAACAGATACTGAATCAGATTTTGGTAATTCACGATGTACAATAAAGTTATGGTGTTACAGGAGTTCGAGTCAAGACTTGAGAGACTTGTCGAAGGTGTGTTTTCTACTGCTTTTCGCGGAGAGTTGCAACCGGTAGAGATTGGTCGGAAGCTCGTTCGCGAAATGGACCTTAGAAGGCGAGTAGGGATGGGGGGGATTATAGCTCCGAATGAATTCAAAGTTTACCTGTCGCCTTATGATGCTGATCGTTTTGCACAATTTGAGGGTGCCTTCGAGAAAGAGCTGACTGTTGCATTGCAGACGCATGCTGACAGGGAAGGGTATGTATTTGTAGGACCTTTATCCGTAGAGGTCATGGAAGACAGCGAGCTGAAACGAGGTCGTTTCGATATAGAAACCAATATAGTTGAAGGATCTATTGAAGATGAGATTGCTGCTATAGAGTTACCTGACGGCTATCGCGTACTTCTGAATGATCATCCTGTAGTACTTGGCAGATTATCAGATTGTGATATTGTACTACATGATCAGAATGTCAGCAGGAGGCATGCAGAAGTGAGCAGAAGAGGCCGGGAATACGTACTCAGAGATCTTGGTTCCACTAATGGTACTCTATTGAATGGCCAACCAGTAAGTACCAGTATTTTGAAAGATGGAGACAGTGTATCGTTGGGAACTACTACAGTAAGATTCATATATACGAGGTGACCTTGGATGATTGCGTCAGTTGCAGACGCCAGGGGCTATAAGTGGCGTGTAGAGAGTGGAGGTATACGAGGTGACCTTGGATGATTGCGTCAGTTGCAGACGCCACGCTCCTAAGGGCGCTGGAAGTGCTGGTTGTAATAGTCATATGGTTGTTCTTTTTCAGGGTAATCAGATCGGTATGGGCGGAGACAAGATATCGTAATGACGATAGAGAAGATTATGCACCTGCAACGAATAGACGTGCAGAATATCCGGTCCATTCACAAGTGCCAATTCAAGCTCCTTTGGTTCCACAAGGTGCTCTTAGTGCTGTTCCCAGTGCTTCGGTAGGGGGAAAAGTACCAGAAGGTAGTCGGAATGCTGATGGTTACGGAGCATCTACTGGGAGTGCAATGAGAGATGATGCTGCACAAGATGTAATTGCGACGTTAAAAGTAATAGAGCCCAAAGAGTCACGTGGTCGCATACACAGAATCGGAGAAAATTTTACTATTGGAAGAGCCCAGCACTGTAATATCAAAACAGATGATTCCTATACCTCAAATATACATGCACGCTTTTATCGTAACTCCGGTGCTCTGTGGGTAGAAGACATGCACTCCACAAATGGGACATGGGTCAATGCCCGGAGAGTGTCCGGGCCGACACGCCTCAAAGATGGCGATCTCGTGCAAATTGGAGGAACGGTATTTGAGGTATCTGGTTGTAGTGCAAAGTAAGTGCATATGCAGTAAAATACTATACTTGTGCCCAAGATTATAGCTGGTTATGCTTCTGACACTGGGCGGGTTCGTGAAAGAAATGAGGACCTGGCGCTAGTAGATCCCCCACTGTTCGCAGTAGCGGACGGGATGGGTGGTCACGCCGGTGGTGCCGAAGCCGCCAGTCTTGCCATTACTGCCTTGCGTCAATCTTACCGAAGTCAATCTGGCATAGAAGGTCTTATATATGCGATCAGATATGCAAACTTTGTTGTATGGCAGAAAGGAGCCGAAAATTCTCATCTGTCTGGAATGGGTACAACGCTGGCAACTTTGGTCTATCTGGCGGGGGGTACATCAGATGTATCCAGTGGAATTATAGCTGGTACAGGGAATTCCTATAATACTGAGCCAGGAGCGGAACTATCCATAGGAACGAAGACTTCGGGGGCTCGGTATACTGCCAGGAAATCGACTACCAATAAAAAGTGGTACCAGCGACTGCTGCATATGGGGCGACACACAGGTCAGCACCATGAAAATATCCAAAAATTAGATAGTGAGTTTGCACATACATACCCCCCTATAGTTTCTCGGCAGGATAAATACGGTAGGCCAGCACAACAGTTACAGCAGAGAACTGCTACAGAAGATGTCAGTGACAGGTATTCCAGCGGTGCTTTACGGCATAACAATGGAGGTCATTTTGTCGTAGCCAATGTCGGTGATTCCAGGATATACAGGTATCACAATGGCAGGATGATCCAGATTAGCCAGGATCATTCTGTAGCAGAAGAGTTGGTGCGTAAGGGAGAGTTGACCGGAGCCGAAGCTGCCGTTCATCCTAAGAGACACACACTTACCAGGGTAATTGGAATGGGACAGGAAATAGATATTGACATGTGGGAGGTGCCAGCAGAGGCGGGTGACAGGTTCTTGCTATGTACCGACGGGTTATCCAACGAAGTAAGCGACGAGATCCTATCGGATATCTTATCGGCCCGTTTAGATCCCCAACAGGTAGCTGAATTGATGGTGAAAACAGCCAACAAGAATGGTGGTAGTGACAATATTACTGCAGTTATAGTAGACGTATTACCTGACAATACGACTTATAATACGGATGACAGTATAGCTGGTAGTATATTGCAAGACGATATTGCTACAAGAAGTACGGATACAGGTCGGCAATTGCCTGAATTTCCGACCGCTTCGGCAAATGAAAGCTCGGTGGCGCCGGTAGAGAGAAATACGATCACTTCATCTGGCAACTTCCCATCTGGAGCCGGTTCATCCGCTCACCTCCCGCTTACAGCCAACTCACCCGGCAATGCTTCACAAAGAACTGTACAGAACGGCGATGCGACTGTCGAACCGTCTATATCAAGTAGAGAGGAGTGCCCGTCTACCGCTGACAATACTACGATTCTCTCTGTGGCAGCAATCAAGACTGCTGAAGATACCACCGATATTGGTACCGGTACCGGCGAATATGCAACGTCTGAATCGGATGTCAAAAATAATATCGGGGTACAATATAGTGCTGAAGCTCGGAGTAGCACCGGAGCACAGAAGAATCCACAGAAGAGCTATGCTGTGAAACGAGTGGTAAGATCCGGTGCGCTCTCGCCTCCTGTGGCGCGCTGGTGGCATTCCGGAAGCAGTCACCGCGGCAGGGGTATGTTCAATCAGGGCAGCAATGGGTACTCTCGCAACAGAGCAGCAACTGGTTCGTCTCGCGTATTAGCGCAATCCCTACCTCAGTACGAGCCTGAATACCGGCGCTACTCGGGACACAGACTTATCAGCTTTCGTTCGGTGTTGTTTACGATAATTTTCCTGGCTGTCGTGGCTGCAGCCTTTGGCTTGATAAGATGGTATGTAAGCAATTCTTATTTCGTGATGCTTAAGGGTAATAGGATAGAGGTGTTCCAGGGCAGAATAGGCGGCTTCCTGGGTATTGAGCCACATAGAGTGCAGATTACTGGAGCAACCGCCTCCAGCATAGCATCTTATAGAGTGCCACAGTTGAAAGCTGGCGTGGAAGAGCCTTCTATTGCAGCAGCAGATGCCTACATCAAGGATTTGTTGGCTGAAAAGCGTAGCCTAGATCACTCATCGGTGCCAGGTATATCAGGCTCATATGCTTGCAGTGCTCCTTGTGATGCAGGTGCTGGTGTCAGTGCAGGTGGTATAGGTGCTTTCGGATCAATGTCGGACCAATCAATGCCGTATATTCTCATCGACGGCTACAGGATAGGACAAGCAGCGTGAACAGGCGCATAAGGTGGCTTGGAGCGGTTATCCTGCTGGGATTCGTTGCACTGTTTGTTCAGCTGAATAATATTCAGGTCATTCAGGCCGGGAATCTTGCCAATGCCCCGGCAAATCCCAGAAATATACTCGCGGCACGTGATAATCCCAGAGGTACTATCGTATCTGCTGGTGGTAAGGTGCTTGCGGTATCTGTTGCCACGCCACACGACATATATAATTATCGTAGAGAATACCCTACTAACGGTCTGTTTGCTCAGATTGTAGGGTACGACTCGTATGTGTATGGATTGGATGGGGTGGAAGGCTATTACAATCACTACCTTCTTCCATATAAGGAACCGATAAAATCGATAAAAGATCTATTTACCTCTCGAACTGTCATCAATACTCTTAGGCTGACGGTTTCATATCGCCTCCAGGAGGTTGCAGCCAAGGAATTGGGCAACAGAACAGGGTCTATAGTGGCGATAGACCCCTCTACTGGTGCAATTTTAGCTATGTATTCCAGTCCGAGTTTCAATCCCAACCCACTTGCCTACGAAACTGCAACCAAAGAGATATCTGCATGGAAGTCCTATCTTGCAAATCCCAGCCAACCAATGCTGGACAGGGCCTGGAGAAGATCGTACCCTCCCGGATCTACTTTCAAAATTATCACCACATCGGCAGTCTACGATCGAGATCCATCCTTGGCAAATAAATCCTTTCCTGTCCTTACCCAGACTCCTCTTCCCGGTACCAGTCACTTGCTGCATAACTATGATTATGAAGCCTGCGGCGGTACTATGGTTCAAATGCTGCCACCATCATGTGATACGGGTTATTCGCTGATAGGACTCAGCCTTGGACCACAAAATCTTATTGGTGAGGCAGATGCGTTTGGATTCAACAAACGCCCTCCACTGGATGTACAGCCTGCTCCTGCCATCTCTACATTGGCTCCCCTTAGCTATCTACAGCAGGTACCTTCATTCGTGGCCTTTTCGGCTATAGGACAGGGAGACGACCAGGCAACTGCTCTTCAAATGGCATTGACCGGGTCGGCAATTGCCAATCACGGAATTATTATGAAACCTCATGTCCTCGACGACGTGACGAACTCAAGTGGTCAGGTCATACATCGTTATACGCCTTCAAAATGGCTCCAAGCAACCTCTTCAAGTACTGCATCCAAGGTGGCATCGCTCATGGCAAAGGTTGCCCAATACGGCACAGCAGCTTCAATCTTTCCATCTTCCTGGCAGGTAGCAGCAAAGACCGGGACATCACAGATAGGCTTGCATGGGGAAACTACTGATTGGATGGTTACGTTTGCACCGGTCAGTCATCCAATAGTAGCAATAGCAGTCGTTGTACCCAGGCAGGCACCAAACGCAACGGGTGCATCCATAGCCGGTCCGATTCAGCGGGCAATGCTGCAGGCTGTCTTCAATCTGTTTGGTCAACCAAGTTCCAAATCGATCGCAGGTTCTGGAACCTCGTCAGGTAATTCTGGAGCTACCGGATGAGTAGAGTGGTAATATCAGTGGTAATATCTCTGTACCTGCGACAGTGTCACCATTACCGGATCGTAGTGAGTTAAGCTGTAAAGTCAGATGGAACCAACTATGATACCACGAATACTCTCAGGTCGTTACGAGCCACAACGTCTTATTGCGCGTGGTGGAATGGCTGATGTATACAGGGCACATGACCGTTTGCTGGATAGAACAGTAGCCTTGAAGGTGCTTTTCAGGGAGTTGTCCGTGGACAGAGCTTTCGTTGAACGATTCCGCAGGGAAGCTCAGTCTGCTGCTGGATTATCTCATCACAATATAGTATCTGTATATGACTGGGGAGAAGATGGGGGGACCTACTATATTGTCATGGAGTTCGTAGAGGGACTTCCACTCTCGGCCATACTAAGGACGAACGGCCCAATGACTCCTCAGAGGTCAGCTGAGATTGCAGCTGAGGTTGCGTCTGCACTGTCATATGCCCACAAGCATAATGTGGTACATCGTGATGTGAAACCAGGTAATGTGATAATTACCGAAGATGGGCAGGTAAAGGTGACCGACTTTGGAATAGCTCGGGCATTCAATACCGAGGACAGCCTCACTCAAACCGGTTCGGTGATGGGGACGGCTACGTATTTCTCTCCTGAACAGGCTGAGGGAGTAGGCGTGGATGGTAGGAGTGATATCTATTCACTGGGGATTGTGCTTTACGAAATGCTGGCTGGCCGACCACCGTTTATTGGAGATACTCCAGTAGCTGTAGCATCCAAGCACGTAAGAGAGTCGCCTCCCGCACTCAGCAGTTTGGTGCCATCTATTCCTCCGCAGTTGGAGGCAATTATAGATAAGTGTCTCATGAAATCTCCCCAGTTGCGTTATCAAAATGCCGACACTTTGCGTGCGGATTTGCTTAGTTTTTCTCAGGGTCGTGAAGTTCTGGGTATTTCCAGTGCAGATGCTACTACGGTACTGCCACAGGCAGAGTTGATCGGGTTAGCTAACTCTGGAGCAGGTACTACCATGGCATTGCCCAAAGTGGGATCGGCTGTTAGCACCAACGGGAAATTGCCGGAAGAAGAGGAGGAAAAGACCCATACCGGCATCTATATTGGTGTACTTGTAGTGCTATTGGCTGGCTTGGCAGTAATAGTAGTCATGCTGGGACAATCTCTCGGATACTGGCACCTCCTCTCTTCTTCCAAGGGGCCGAACGTTACTATACCGTCTATATATGGCAAGTCCGTATCGGTTGCCACCGAGGCCTTGCATTCAGCAGGGTTCAAAGTGGGAAAGATAAGCTCGGTTGCAGATAGTAATGCTCCAGCTGGAACCGTGATTCGCAGCATCCCTCCAGAAGGGCAGATGGTATTGAAGGGAATATCTGTCGAGCTTATCGTCAGCAGTGGCAAGCCCCCTGCTTCCAATAGCGTGTTTGTTCCGGGAGTAACGGGTGACAGCTTGAGTACTGCTGAATCTGCCCTGAGCAGTGCAGGGTTCCACTACAACGTGAATTACATTTACTCGACAACGCCTGCAAATTCAGTAGTGAGACAGACTCCTTCCAGAGGAACTAAAGAGTCTAAGGGATATACCGTTCAGCTTTACGTATCCAATGGCTCGAGTCCTCCTCCGGCTGGAGTGGTTGTACCATATGTAGCATCCGACAGCACTACTGTAGCAGCTAATGTACTTGGTAAAAAAGGTTTCAACGTAAGCTCTACCTATAGCTACAGCTACTCGTCGTCCATTGCGCAGGGTTATGTGATAGGCACACAACCTCCGAGTGGATCAACTCAGCCCTATGGCTCCACCATTACCCTTATAGTATCTCAGGGACCTGCTCCAGCTACAGTACCAAATGTGGTAGGAGATACATTGAGCCAAGCTGAGACTACCCTTGTAAATGATGGATTCACGT
>JAJZWK010000078.1 GCA_021846725.1 Actinomycetes bacterium
GATAGTAAAAAACTCTATAAATGGTCTACCGGCTATATATACAGGAAACAAGATATTTCATCATGAACCTGCAAAGATAGGCCTCATATATCCAAGTGCAGCATTTTTAGCACCCTGTGCTCAACAAGTAGTCAGTGAGCTGAAGGCAGATCATATTCCTATTAAAGCAACTTTCGTATACGATATTAGTAACTTTGGAAGTGTGTCTGATGAAGCTACTACCGTGATGTCTGACTTTCACCAAAAGGGAATAACCACAGTCATTTGTGGATGTGATCCAGTAACCCCGATGTACATGGCGGGTGCTGCAGCACAACAGAACTACTACCCTGAGTGGATACCGATGACTCTAGGTGACGGCGTAACAAGAGGTATAATGGGTTCACCTGCCGCAAGAAAGGAATGGTCACATGCCATCACCAACTACGTTCAGACTACACCTCCACAGGATCAGGAGTATACACTGGCCTACAAGATAGCTACAGGACATCAACTGCATGGCTTGATCAATGTCGTTACAGCGGGGGGAGTTTACCCGGATATCCTATTGCTTTTCAGCGCTCTGCAACAGGCGGGACCTCATTTGACTGTTCAGAGTTTCCAGCGAGGTATGTGGTCACTCCCTCCATCCGTACAGGATGCATCCATGGGGGGATGGGCTTTCATGCCCGGTCATTACACCACACCTTCAAACTACATGATTTCCTACTGGAACAACGATGCCAGAGGTGCAGTGACCAATGGAAGGGGTGCATTTTTGGCATGCAATCATGGAGAGCTGTATGCGTATCCTGGCTACAAGGGGGCTACCCTGCCATCCGGTAAGCAACTTTCTTGTTTTGGTGTCGGTGGCTCATCCAAACCGTGGGTACCTCCTCCATCAGCTATACCAAAATAGCAAGTGAGCCTCGATAGATATATGAAAGATGACATCAGCGAAAGACCATTGAAGAGCACTTCCATCTATAGCAATGTTGGCAGTGACAATGTCCGACGCATAGCAGAAGGAGTGCTCGAAATCGACACTCTACTGGGAGGATGGGAGCGGGTCACGGCTGGTTACCTTATGGAGGGCAACCAGCCAGTGCTGGTAGAGACCGGCTCTCAGAGCTCCGTTGGGGTTCTACTGTCTGCATTGGATTCAATTGGAATAGGGCCTAACGATCTGGCCGGAGTAGTGGTCACCCACATACACCTGGATCATGCCGGAGGGGTAGGAGATGTTGCCAGAGCCTTTCCTAATGCCGCTGTATATGTACATGAAAAAGGTGCCCGCCACCTTGCTGACCCCGAGAGGCTGGTCGCCTCGGCAGCTCAGGTGTATGGTCCTCTGCTGGATTCCCTGTATGGTAGATTGACCGCTACGCCACAGGAGAGGATACACATACTTCCCGACGGTGCAGAAATAAAAGTGGGATCCAATAGAACATTGGTAGCTGTAGATTCTCCCGGTCACGCAAAGCATCATCTGGCTATACACGATTCACTCAGTGGCATATTGTTTGCTGGCGACGCTGTAGGTGTACGGCTTCCAGACGCTGGTATATTAAGACCGGCAACTCCTCCACCCGATTTCGATTTCGACCAGGCTGTTCACTCCCTGCATCGTTTTGCAGAACGACAGCCATCACAGATTGCTCTGGCTCACTATGGTATTATCCCCGGTAGTCCAGATGAGGTAGTAGAAGAAGCCATCCAGGTATTGCATAATTGGGTAGATGTGGCAGAAAAGGCTGTCCGTAACGGAGGAGACGTTGTAGATGCACTGGAAAAAGCCTTCAGCAAGGAGCTGTTAGGTGCAAGTAATGTAGAGCGGAAAAAGCTGGAAACCCTAAATGGAGTACATTCAAATGCGGCCGGAATACGTAGATGGCTTGCAAAACGGGACTCCGGCCAACTATAGTACATGACAAGATAGTTTGGATACATGCCTGTATGATTAAACACGTCCCGCAAGCCCGTGGCTTGAGCCAAGGGGGGATGTCAGTAATTTGTACAGGCATACCGGTAGATGTACAACAGGTCGATTGATGGATTACCACAGTGTGGGTGCTACTGAACAACTCGGCCGATGGGTAATCTTGCCGGTAGAAGCAGGATAGGACTAAAAAAGTAGTAAGGGAATGTCAAAATGAGTAAAAGTCGTGCCATAATAATACTGCTAGGATTGTGCGTACTGGGAACTGCCTGTGGCGGACTGCCTGCCTCCCCTGGGATACAACAGCATATCTATCCCGGCGCTGTACCTCAAAGTAAGGTTGCAGCTGTTATACGGACGCGCTACGTTGCATTTGAACCTGCTGTGGTTACAATTCATGCAGGACAGACAGTGGAATGGGTATTGGATGATGGACAGATACCTGTTAATGTGGTATTCCCCAAGTTGCACATTAGCAGTCCAACTGCCACTAAAGGAAAATGGTACTATACATTCAACAAGCCAGGGACATACCGCTATGTCTCCAGTATCCACTCAACGATGTTTGGTAGGGTGGTGGTAAGGTCATAGTGCCCTAACTACTAATATATATCGCGTAAGAATATATTATATCAGTAATAAGAAACTCGACATCAAGGGTAATGATCCGGTAAGTCGTTTTCGTATAGAACGACATCTTTAGCGGTCAAATTATCTCGTACCCAATTTACCGCCTGATCCCGCCTAGTAAAGAAGAGCACTTTGGGTTGCTTGGCTGCCTGAGATATGCCATTGGACAGGTACCTACGATTGGTACGTCCCACTATTAGCACCACATCGGCAACTACAGCGGCTGCTCTGGCAAAGGATTCGTTCTCCTGCCTGCTGCGGTTGCCAAGTTCTACCATACCTGGAGTGACCAGTACTCTGGAGCCGTCACACTCTTCTTCCTTGAGAAGTCGCAGTGCGGCCATGCATCCTGCCGGGTTCGAATTGTAGGTATCGTCAAGTATAGTAGGATGCCCATTCTCCTTTACCTTGGTAAGTCTATGGGGAGGGCTTGGCAATGTAGGAAGCTGTTTGGATATCGTCTCATTGGGGCACCCAGCCGCAAGTGCCAGTCCGACAGCACATGCTGTATTGGACGGATGAGCTTCCAATCGCAGTTCAGAGGCGATAATTTCGTGCCCTATATACACGCTGATCAGTCCTGTTGAGGCATCTCTGATTACTCTTACATCTACCAGTACATCAGTAGGTTCGTCAGTTCTTTGTTCGCTCAATTGTAAGCTGTCTGAATCCACTGACCCTGCTTCATCAGCAGATGAACTTTTCTTGGACGAGCATCGTATCACCCTTTTCCCGTTACTTTCTAGGTAGTTGGCCAATCCTGCCAGGCGAAGGTCGTCTACTTGCAGCACTACAGTAGAGGCAGTTTCGGTGATTTCAGACTTGGCCTGCAGTATCCGCTCCTCGCTCTTCATTCGTTCAAGATGAACAGGACCAATAGCTGTAATAGCCGATATCTCGGGTCTCATCCAACTGCACATATCTCTTATTTCACCCTGGCCGTATGTACCCATCTCAGCTACGAATATCTCCGTAGAATCGAGCAATTGCTCATTTATGGCTCTGGAAAGACCTGCACGATTGTTGAAACTGGCTGGGCTGGCCTGTGTCCTGAAGCATCCAGACAGTAGATGGGCAGTATAGAGTTTGGTGGATGTCTTCCCGTATGAACCAGTTATGGCAATTACCGTCGGAGACACTTTTGCCAGGCGATCCTTGGCATCTCTAATGTAGACATTTGACAGCCTGTGTTCCAAGGGTGCCAAAATATAACTACCCAGATCTACAATGGCACAACTTCCAATATCTATTACCGCCCCAGCCGTGCTACCGTGTCCAAATAAAATGCCCACGATAACGATTATGGTCTCTATAGACACACTGACAACAGCCAGGGTTTTAAGTCTGCGTGTCCAGATCAAGGGCGAACTTACACCTCTGAGCGATAGTCCAACCGGACCTACAATGGCCACGACAGCACTACCCAAAGCCGCTACAGAGAAGCGAGCAGATACTACTATTCCTGCGCAACCGACCAGGGCCAATAGGATGTTTACAGGAGACGAAACCCACCAGCGATATGCAAAGAGCGAAGTCGAGTCAGGTATATAATGCTCACGCTGTGCTACCCTGAGCCACCTGAGCATTGCGGGAATAGAAGCTACCAGACAGATAACCGCTACAATTATCTGTAGCATTATGTATGGATTACAGCTGATGCCGGTGGAATTGGACCAGGTGAAGACGTACCTCCGGGACCGGCGGTCAGACAGGAATCCAGCAGAGCCGGGTTAGCTGGTGAGGGGAGCACGGGAGGCGTAGCGAAGGTGGCACGAGAGAAGTCGAGAAAATCAAGCATATTGTTCGCATTGGCATCGCGAGCGGTCAGTGCCGGTAGGTTCCACTTGGTCTCTACCAATTTCAATATAGAGGTATGATCGTATACTTCATGGGAAACAAAGTCAGCCTTTGAATAAGGGCTGACCACAATTGCAGGCACGCGAAAACCATAACGAGCAAAGCCATCGTACTGCTCATCTTTTGGAGCATCCGGAGGTATATCATCAGGCGGAACGGCAGCGGGGGGAGGAACGTGGTCGAAATAGCCTCCATGCTCATCATAGGTAATCACAAGCAAAGTTTTCGACCATTTAGGACCTGACATCAAAGCATTGACCACCTTTGAGATGAATACATCGCCAAACTGAATGTCCTGTCCCTCCCCCTCAGAGTTGCCTTCTATGTTTCCACTCTGTGTA
Organism: Actinomycetes bacterium; assembly: GCA_021846725.1. Classification (GTDB taxonomy): domain Bacteria; phylum Actinomycetota; class Acidimicrobiia; order Acidimicrobiales; family JAMCPL01; genus JAMCPL01. The sequence continues at coordinate 4,747 of JAJZWK010000078.1, forward strand.
AATTGAGGGTCTATGATCGAAAATGCTGGCAGTGTCCCCTCCTTAGCATCGGCATAGAACTGTGAAATATGCACGACACTGCCCGCAGGGGCCTTTCTGGCCGAAGTGTTCAGCAAGAACAGATCAGTTGTAGGAAAATCTGAGTAATAATCACGCCATGATATGTTATAGGAATCAAGCATATCCATGATTGTACCGTTGGCCGGATAAGGGGCTGACAAGTCATCCTTAATAAGACCAGAGGAGGTAGCGGCGAGGAGGTAGCGGCGGTTTGGAAAGGTAGGTCCCATGACCGAGCAGAAGTAGTTGTCGCCGATTGGGAAGGTGCGAGCCAGTCCATAGGTAAACGGTATCGTTGTACCGGTATAGTATCCCATTGCTGCAGGTCCGCTAGCACTCCTGGCAAACCCCTGATTGGTACCATGATCATACTGGAAATGACTATCGTACCAGGATTGAACTGGTTGTGCGTATGTACGGCAGGGGTTCGGATCGGGAAATGCCCGTATGAGTTCGCCGTTGCGGTATGGGTTGGTCTCGGTAGGTAAGCCATTGGATCCCAGTTTGAATCCATTTCCTCTACCAAGCATTCCCAATATATGATCGAATGAACGGTTCTCCTCCATTAGTACCACTATGTGTTCAATCTGAGGAAGGGTATCTGTTCCAGGCTTAAGTTTCGGGTAGGGAAGGCTGCCTGCCTTCAATCGTCCGGAGGAAGTACTGGTCGTCGGCAGGATACGGCGTGGTGATTTTTTGGTGGTCGTAGAACACCCGGCAAGCAATCCTCCTCCTGCTATCCCCATCGCTCCGTACGCACCCATTACAAGTAAATCACGACGGGATATATCACCTCGTATCCCAGTACTGTACATGGTAACACTGTCCGTGTCGTTTGCCTGTCTTCTGTCAAAGTGATTGCCGGTATTATTACGCATATGTACATACTATAATAAGTTGGCTTTTGGACAGTTAACTTTTTATATTTTTTGGTGGTAGGCCATAATTAGCTTTTGAATCATCATGGAGAAAGCATCGGAGTCTTTGATGGCATGATAATGACTTGCGTTGCGGATTACACTCCCGGAGAGCAAGGGGGTACAACGTGTCTTTATAGAAACTTATGTACAGATATTGGTATAAAATATTTTCGTGATTTCACATGATAGACACTTATAATGCTGTACACGGCAAGATGACTGATAATTTTCAGATAGTTCCTCATACGGAAGAGACTGCTCATACGCAGCAGGATATTCATACGCAAGAGACTATTCATACCAAAAGAATTGCTCGCGAATGGGACTATCGAGCCTTCCGGAATCCGTACCATTATGTAGACGCAACCAAGAGGAATTGGGACAAGACTGAGTTCTATGCCAAAGGGCTGCAATTGGTAGAGCAAATCGTGGATCCAGTACTTAATCGTTTAAAGATAGATCCTACGGGTAAGCGTGTACTAGAAATAGGATGTGGAATCGGAAGGCTATTCGAGGGACTATCACAGCGCTTTGCCGAGGTATACGGGATAGATGTATCCAGCCAAATGCTCGAATATGGCAAAGCAAACTGCCCGGTACAGGCAGTTTGGATACATGGTGACGGTCTGTCCTTGGCTGGAATTGATCCTGAAACTGTTGATTACGTTATATCGTATGAAGTAATGCAACATATACCAAGTAAAACGATAATAGAGGCATACATTAGAGAATCCTACAGGGTTCTCAAACAAGGTGGAGGAATGCAGTTACATATGCGGAGAGGAAGCGACAGTCTACGTCAAGCTGCCGTCCGTCAACTGCCCAAACCGTTACGTCAATTGACTGCCTCCATCGCCAATAAAATAAACGCTATAGAATTTATGGGAGACATTGATACCTGGCTAGGAATTACACTCAAGCCATCTGTGGCAATGGAACTTGCTTCCAGTGTCGGATTCGAGAGAATTGAGATACTGCCGGACAGCATCCATCGCCGCAACTCCGGCTATTGGCTTGTGTGCGTCAAGCCGTCATAAACATCATTGATGTGCGCCATGACATTAAATAGATGCAAGCTGGTAGTATAATAAGCAATAATGGCTTGATACCTCTATTTGGTGACGGCCATTGAAATATAGTTTAGTGTAATTACCTCACAGAAAGGGGGAGGGTTATGTCGAACATAGATGAATTACCCGAACTTCCACCAATGGTACGTGACAGCAAACTTGTGCAGCCGCCTCGAAAGCCCTCAGGAAGATTGGGCATGTCTACTCTACAGGACTACCAGGATCTTTATAGAAAGTCACTCGATGATCCGGGCTCCTATTGGGTATCGGTAGCCTCTGAACTGGAATGGATGTCAGGATGGCCACCCGATCCGGCAATGACGGGAAGCCTGGAAGAAGGTTTCCAATATTTTCCCGGTGCCTATGGCAACGCCAGTATCAACTGCGTAGACAGGCATGCAGCCAAGTCACCTGGACGTACTGCAATTCAATGGATCGGCGAAGATGGTTCAGAACGAGCATGGACATATTCGGAGTTGCTTGAGCAGACTGCCCGGTTTGCTCAAGCACTCTTAGAGATGGGTATCAAAAAAGGCGACGTGGTAGCCATTTTTCTGCCCAATCTCCTCGAGACGTTTGCCGCCGTACAGGCATGCTACCGAATAGGTGCTATATACAATATAATCTTCTCAGGATTTTCCCCACAGGCGCTATCGGATAGGATAGAGGACACTGGAGCA
>JAJZWK010000079.1 GCA_021846725.1 Actinomycetes bacterium
TGGAGTTGTATGTGATCAATCACGTGTGTCTATGGTGCACATCGGTGCATATTATGACGTTTATTCTACTCATCACTGTGGTGTCTTCAACGCGCTGGTCATTGGGGCAAGGTTTTCCGCCTTCGCAGGATAGGCCACTAGAAACTACAGATCACTAGAGACTACTAACCACTAAGGACTTTAGTCACAAATAGCGTTACTTGGGCAAATCTTATTGACATATCTGTCAAAAAGGCGTACAGTAAAGAAAGAAAGAGTAAGGGTGTGTCGTACAGCATGGAGAGAGCGTGTGTACAGTAAATATACAGTAAAGAGGGGCATGGACGAGGAAGGTGGTGTGTATGATAGAGGAGCGTGTGAGGGAATGGATGTAGTGAGGGAGTGGAGCTCCATATCGGATAGTAGCCCTAAGGGAGGGAGAGGGAGCGTGTGAGGGAGTGGATGTAGTGAGAGAGCAGGACAGGGAGGGCAGGAAAGGAATGCACATAGATAGTGATGAAAGGAGCGTTCGTAAGTGACAGATAGCAGAATCCCCAGGTACCAGGAATTGAACCCAGATATATCATCGGATTATCTATCCCTTGCCGAGCAGGCGCATGCCTTTGCAGAGGACGTTATGAGACCTACGGCTGCTGTGTTGGATGGTATGTCTCCCGAGGAGGTGATCTCAGAACAGTCGCCGCTTTGGGCCGCATTTCATAAATGGTTTCAGGCAGGACATCACGCCATGCTGATTCCGGAAGAGTTCGGAGGTGCCAATCTGGATGCTACTGCTCAGGCGCTTGTAACTGAGGAGTTTGGATGGGGTGCACCAGACCTTGCCGTGAGTCTGGGTGTTGCTTCCATTCCTTTTGTATTTGCAGCGCATATGGCCAGGCTGACTGGGAACAAGAGGCTGATCGATGAAATAGTTGCTCCCTTTGTCGCTGATACCGAGGGTCACCATATAGGTTGCTGGGCTATCACTGAGCCTGGACATGGATCAGACGAGTTGGCTGCAGGCATTGATTCCTTTCAAAAGAGAGATACCGCTGGTAGTTGCAGGGCATATCAGGATGGTGATGAGTGGGTGATCACCGGGCAGAAGTCAGCATGGGTCTCCAATGGAACGATAGCTACCCATGCGTTACTCTTTTGTACGGTGGATCCCTCAAAGGGTATGGCAGGTGGAGCAGTTGCAGTGGTTCCACTTGACAGACCTGGAGTGACCAAAGGTCCGCCATTGGACAAGCTGGGCCAGCGCAGCCTTAATCAGGGTGAGATCTTCTTTGATGGAGCGCGTATTCCGTCGGAGTACATACTGGTAGGTCCCGATTTTTACAAGGAATTACTCGATCTTACTCTGGTCACGGCCAATTCTGGTATGTCACTTATATTCACAGGTCTGGCCAGAGCAGCATTCGAGGAGGCGCTGGAGTACTCCAAGATTAGAGTGCAGGGTGGTAAGGTGATATCGGAGCACCAGCTTGTCCAGGGAATGATCTTCGATATGTTCTCGAGAGTGGAGCAGTCCAGGGCATTTGCACGTGCTGCACTTTACTACAACAATGCAAATCCAAGCGTACCTTTTGCAATCACGGCGAAGGTGACAGCTACTCAGGCGGCATTTGATGTGGCGAGTAGGGCAATACAGGTGTTTGGTGGAATGGGTCTGTCCAAGGGAACACTCGTGGAAAAGCTCTTACGCGATGCACGTTCGTCGACCATAGAAGATGGAGTCAATGAATTCCTGGGATTGGTGGCTGCCAGGCGGATAATTGACGGTTACGGCATACCCAACGCCATGAGCCTACCTATTTCGTTGGCGGGATGATGAACGGAACAGTAATGGCTAGTGTGATAATGAAATAGTATGATAAACGGTGAGATGGCATAATGAGCGAACGTAAGCAGGGCTTGATCGAACAATTGATCCGCGGCAAAGTAGCGGAGCACCCCGACCAGGAATGGCTCTTATGGCGAGATGAAACTTTCTCGTGGGCTGATACATTGTCGAATACTCAAAGAGTGGCCAACGGACTTCTGGAGCAGGGAGTGCGTCCAGGCGATAAGGTTGCAATAATGATGGGCAACCGCCCTGAGTTCCTCTGGACACACTTTGCCGCAAACTTCATTGGGGCATCATCTGTTCCAATAAATATCGCACAGAGAGGGCCATCCCTTGTTCACATCCTGGCCGATTCTGGAAGCTCTATTGTCGTCGTGGATGGTACATTGAGCGATATAGTTGCTTCAGTCCGTAAGGATACACCGAGCTTGAGTAAGGCGGTAGTAGTAGATGGGAAGTTGTCGGACGGTATTGATTTCGATACCTTGCTCGAGGCGGGAGACGGTCCTCTGGATATACCTGATATAGAAGGCGATACTTCTTCGGTCGGAACAGCAATGCTTTATACCTCAGGGACCACAGGTCCTCCAAAGGGAGTCGTACAGAAGAGCAGTAATGCTGCCAGTGGGTTTTTGCCTCTTATACTGTCCCTTGGAGTAAAAGCCGGAGAGACCATATACACGTCGCTGCCACTTTTCCACGGAAATGCGCTTCTCATATCCACCATGGGATCTATTGTCCTGGACACCAAACTTGCACTTGGCGAGAAGTTCAGTGCGTCAAGGATGTTCTCGGAATGCAAGCGTTACAACGCAGTAGAGTTTAACGCTCTCGGCGGTATGATCTCTATATTGTTGAAACAGCCCCCCAGCGAAAAGGATCGCGACCATCCTGTGAGGGTGGTGTTGTCTGCAGGATGTCCAGCAGATAAGTGGGAAGAGTTCGAGAAGCGCTTTGGCGTACGAATAGTCGAGTTTTATGGAATGGTAGATGCCCCCGGCCTGTTGCTGAATGATACCGGCAAGATAGGTTCTATGGGTAAGCCAATTGGAGAGTGTGAATTTGCTGTAATGGATGAGAACTCTTCTCGTCTCGAGGCAGGCCAGGTAGGCGAACTCGTATTCAGGCATCCCTCTGGGCAGTTGAGTGAGTATCACAATTTACCAGACGCTACCAAGAGTGCCTGGGAGGGAGGTTGGTTCCATACGGGTGACCTTGCTATGCGTGATACCGAGGGATATTACTATTACAGAGGCAGGAAGAAGGAGTCGATTCGCAGACTCGGTGAGAATATATCTGCATGGGAGATAGAGACCGTAGTCAACTCCCATCCGAAGGTACTAGAATCCGCTGCACATCCGGTGCCCTCGGAGTTGGGTGAAGATGAGGTAAAGATATGTGTGGTACCACGTCCAGGTGAAATAATAGATCCTGTAGAGTTGGTCTCGTATTGTGAGGGAAAGATAGCGCGTTACGCAATACCACGTTATGTGGAGATTATGGATGAGTTGCCAAAGACCGGTACCCAGAGAGTACGTTACCAGGAGTTGAAAGAGAGAGGTATTACTGCGGGTACGTGGGATAGACTAGACGACAAGGAGCACAATCCCCATCCGTGAAGACAGGGATCTCTGTATAATCTGTAGAATCTGTAGAATCTGTAGAATCTGTAGAATCTGTAGAAGATGTGCATTAGAAGAATGAGTTGAAAGGAGTATGAATTGGAGTTCAAAAGAGTCGTAGGAACGCGGAGAAGTGTAAGATGGCTCAAGCCCTGGAAGCCGGTCGAGAGAGAGAAGTTGCAAATTATACTCGAGGCAGCCAATAGGGCGACACGTTCGATGAATGCGGATTATCCCAGAGCGTTGGTGATCAAGCGTGACGATCTGCCAATGGAGATCAGAGATGCCTTGCGCAACCCTACCACATCGGCTGAGCTCGATCTTGCTCCTGTGTATATTTTTTGGTACTTTGATGTCGAGTATCCCAAAGGGGTCCAAGACAGGCTTAAGGAACTGGTTGCACAACATGCGTTGAGCGCTTCACATGGATGGTCGGATGCCTATGTAGATGACTTTCTCTGGCCACAGGTTCTTTCACCTATAGCCAATGAGCCGATGGCGCTTATGTTCATGGGGGCGGTAGAGACGGGTATAGCTATCTGCAATGCAGTGAATGCTGCTGTAGATGAAGGTTTGGGTACTTGCCTTCATGCGTTTACTGCTACCAAGGAGGTCAAGGAGGCCTTTGGAGTGCCAGATACATGGATTCCGGTCTGGTTACAGCTGGTGGGATACCCGCTGGAAGAGCCTGAGGCAGGTGGCCAGCGACCCAGGAAGCCTCTTGGTGAGTTGTTCTTTGAAGGGCATTGTAATAATCCGTGGGCTGAGGATCCGGAGGTGACCGAGCGACTCAAGCAGGAAGGTATGATTCAGCAACCTGGTCCATTCCCTTACAGGGAACAGGAAGTAAAGATGTTGTCCAGGATGTTTGGGTTACCAGAGTGAATAAGGAGGTATTATATGACAATTGACGACCTTGATGATATTGACGCGTTACGGGCATTGCCTTCAGTGAAGAGATGGCTCGACGAAATAGGTGTTGGTGGTGAAGGACATGAAGAGGAGTCTCTCATGTGGGCAAAGGACCTACAGGCTTTCTGCAAACATTCCGGTAATGATCCCGATGCCATACTGGACAGTTGTTTTCGCAAGACTAAGCAGGGTGATCTTGCTATAAGTGCAAAGGGTCGTAGGGAGATAGATGCTCAGATAGACGAGTATGAGAAATCTCGGGGGTTGTACGGTAGGGATGCTATTGTAGCTGGCAATCGAATTAGAAGTTTTCTAATTCATAATGGTGTCTTTATGCAGGGAAGGGTTGCTTATCCGTAGAATTGGTGCCAGTTGGATACTGAAGGTTGAGTAAGTCCAGCTGGTCCTTCCCCGAATAGTTTGAGTAGGTTGTCTGTCATAATCCTTATATAGTAACCAGAGCAATGGGGAGTAGATGATGGACAGCCGGCCAAAGAGGGTATCCAGGTATTGGCACCGCTCTGGAACACGCCAGCATGACTGGTCGGCATAGTATAGTATGTCGTATCAGCATATTTTCTATTGGGGTGGAACTCTACTGTTACAGGAGAGTGGGCAAGTATCTGTACCCCTGGTGGATTATTCGAGCGAGTGGGATCATATGCCTGGAAGTCGGTTCCCAGTACTCCGGGCACCTTTGTACCGTTGGCCAACCCTGTCCCGGCAAAGAACCACGAGGATGCATCAGAGACTACCAACGGAAAGCTGGTGTAATTATTGTACCCTATATAACGTGCCCCTACCAAGGTACTTGCAGGCAGATCGGCTGGAGGTTGTCCCCACCAGTTCTGGGTAACCCTGGCATTATCTACCCCGTAAAGTGGATCTTTAGTGGGATTTCGGTAGTTGACCACTTGCATATCCTGGCCTATAGGTGATGGTTGTAGGCGAACTTTACGCAGGATAGGGCTTGCCCCAAAGAATATCAGGTTGACCCCTCTGGCGGCAGCTGCTACTGCTGCCTGGCGCATCTGTAGATCCCATTCCTCGTCATGTCCTGTGGATATAAGTACCCTATGATTGGTTAGCAGGTTGCCGTGCTCTGCCAAAGTGAGATCAGTCCAGTAGGTCACGTCCAGCCCGTGTTGCTCAGCAAAACGAGTAAGCGGGTAGACCAGACTCAAGTAGCTGGCTGCGCCATTGCCGTAAGCGTACGGTCTATCGAAGGATACTATCCTGGAACGACTGGAGCATGGATAGTGGTTGGGAGCACATGGAGTAGCTCCCTGATAAAGATCATAGCCACCAAAAGGATTGAATACTTGCTGGGTAATTACCCCTTCCATGATTACGTAGGCAGCGTGGCTGTCTGGATCCCAGATCGTCAGCGGTACATAACTCTGTTGTCCACCGCTGCCAATTAGCTTTAGCAGGTATTGGCCCTGTGGCCAGTTGTTTGTTATGGGGAAGCTCAGGGAGGGCGACCAGTTGCACTGTATCATGTTTATTCCTGTGGTGAGTGGGCAGGAAGGCTGAACATTGCCGGTAGTTTCTGGAGATTTCCATATCAGGCGTCCTCCCTTGCCCTGGTAGTATCCCATACGGAAGGCATCGACATGGAAACTGGATGCCTGGGTAGAGACATACAGGGTTACTGTCTGACCGTCGGTTGCCTGTACGTGGTTTGCATATCCCATGATACCGGTTGGAGTTTGGTGCCCTGTTATATTCCACGCCGTGGTGCCGGGCAACTTGTTTTGCTGGATTATCCACTCGGATTCCACCCCGTATTTGCCGTTGAATACTTTATTGAGCGCTGAAGATTGTGATTTTTTCTTGCCATTTTTTTGGAGTTTCCCTTTGCTTGCTCCGGGAGTTTTGGGAGTTTGCACGTTTGAGGTATGGGACGGGAAAGAGAAGTATGCAAGTGCGCCGGCAACGAGTAACGCTGCCGCAATAATAGCGAGAACTAGGCGGTATGCAAGTGTTCTTTGCCTAACCCTTTCGGTGTGCGCACTGTACTTTGATCCGGTAGTAGGTTTGCCGTTGGCGCTGATACCTGAGAGATGTTTTGGCTCCTTGTCCATTGTCGGCTCGTTGTCCATCGTTACCAGTCGCTCTCCATCTTGTTACCAGTCGCTCTCCATCTTTACAGATACAATACACGGTTTATACGCTTTTTGGCTAGCATGACTGTAACCCTCCAGCTATGGTCGAAAAAGGTAATATGATACATTAGTGAACTGTTTATCGTTTGACCAACTTAAAGTGGTGCCAGAGAGTGATCAGCACACGGTTGCGGTGGCTATAGCAAATGAATTGACCAATGCATCCGCTTTGGGCGATGAGGTATACGCGGTGTTCGCTACTGGAGATACGCAGGTTCCGGTTCTGAACTCTCTTGCAGCTCTGCCTATCGATTGGTCGAAGGTAGGGGTATTTCATTTGGATGAGTTTGTTGGGATAGGTATTGGGCACCCTGCCAGCTTTGCACGATTCATAAAAGAAAGGATTGGAGACAGGGTAGGCATAAGTTTTGATCGGTTGCATCTTATAAATGGTATGCTCGATCCGGAAGAGGAGTGCTCCCGGTACTCGGCTGAGTTGAGAGACCATGTACCAGATCTGTGTGTACTCGGCATAGGCGGTAATGGTCATCTTGCTTTCAATGAACCAGGCTCCATGGACGATGGAGAATATCGTGATTTGCTGCGTGGGGTCGGAAGCGCTCGATGGGAAGGTCTGCCACAGGAGGGGGAATCACGGGGTGGGGTGGAATTACAAGAGGTGGAATCACAAGAGGGAGGTAGAGGTGAACGAGAAGACTTGCCAAAGGGGGTGATACACCGGGAAAGAGGTTACAGAGAAGG
>JAJZWK010000080.1 GCA_021846725.1 Actinomycetes bacterium
CAGGTGGAAGTTCTGAAATGGATACTCCGTATGACAATATTTCACGAAATAGATCCTGGTTTTGAGCAGGATACGATATATCAGGACCACCAGCCAGGACCGCTACCACGCCACCACAGCTATTCTCTGGTATGCCCTCGACGATAACCTCATCTATCGAACTATCGTGCATGAAAAAGCCATTACCATTAAAGCCGGATAAATGATCGCCTCGCCTACCGTCTGACATATACGATAAATCCTGGATTGCATCTATTGCTCCTCGATGAGCGGCCGCATCAATGCCGACAGCCAACCCTGATACGATAGTAATACCCACACGAGCAAGCATAAAACCAATATCATGTGCCAATCTGATGCCGTAAGGACTTGCAGCCCTGGTACCTACGATACACACTATCGGAGTATGATTGAGTACAGCCAAGTTACCTTTACAAAATATAACCGCGGGAGCATGGCTGTCGGAACGCAAACTACATGGATAAGAATCGGTATACAACGTCTCTATACCAATACCCGATCTATCACACATCTTGTGCAATCTATCAAGGGTATCTGGACCACACTTTCCCTTCCAACGCTGTGCATAAGTTGGCGGGTACTCCCCCCTATCTATCTTCTCCAATACAGATAATGGGTTGCTGCACCCATCAAGTATGCGCCGTAACCTCACCGGAGTCATTCCGGGTAAAGATGCAAGCACACCAGCTGCTATAGACTGTTCGGGAATGCTCATCGTAACTGCTCCCGATTAGATCTATGAGCCGTGCTGTAGTGTTTATGAGCTCTGCTGTAATCTTGTTGCAAGTGTTGTCCCGGAATGCTCATCGTAACTGCTCCCGATTGAACATTGCTCTGGCTGCTCTTAATTGCAACGCTTCAGCTACATACTCCACCTTGATAGGCAGATCCTCCCCTGCCAAGTCAGCAATGGTCAGAGCTACTCTGCGCACATTATCCATCCCTCTAGCCGAGAGGACACCACTTCTTAATCTCCTCTCCATCAACGCCATTGCCTCAGGTGTAAGTGGAGCAAGTTGCTCAAGCGCCCAAGATGGAATGCGTGAGTTACAGACAACTCCCCTATCACGCGCAATCTCGCGTGCCATGCTTACCCGTAACGCGACAACCCTACTTGGCTCTCCCGGAGACATCGATAACAATTCATCCACCTGAGGCTTGGCAAGGGATATACTAAGGTCGAAGCGATCAAGTAACGGTCCTGACAGCCTTGCCAAATACCGTTCCCTCGCACTCTTTGAGCATCTGCAGCTACCCGGAGTCATCCCTTCTCCACAGGGACACGGATTCGTAGCCGCCACAAGTAAGAACCTCGCCGGCAATACTGCGGATACCATAGCCCTACTAATACGCACCAATCCATCTTCAAGTGGCTCACGCAATGAATCCAATACGACTCTGGAAAATTCACCCAATTCGTCTAGGAACAACACACCCAAATGGGCAAGTGAAATCTCTCCCGGTCGTAACCATGAGCTGCCTCCCCCTACAATCGACACGGAGGTGGCTGTATGATGAGGAGCCCTGAAGGCAGGACGGGAAGGTAGTACATCCCACTCTGGTGGCGATACTGACGCCGAATAAATACGAGCTACCTCCAACGACTCTTCATAGTTCAGTGGCGGCAATACGCCTGGTAATCTGCTTGCAAGCATCGTCTTTCCTGACCCTGGAGGCCCTACCATGAGCAAATGATGCCCTCCCGCTGCTGCTATCTCGACCGCTCGCCTCCCTACAGCCTGACCTCTGACATCTGCAAGGTCGGGGTAGTACATATCACTTTCGCCACCCACTGACTCCAAGGTGCCAATAGGTTCTATCACTACCCATTCATTCTCACCTTTCAATGCTCCCACCAGTTGCTTTAACGAGGTTGCACCATACACCTCCTTTGTCTTTATAACGGATGCCTCCCTCATACACGATGCTGGCACCACCGCTTTGGTCGCATCACATGAACTTACCAAAGAGATCACTCCGGGAAACTTACGCAGCGATCCATCGAGACCGAGTTCACCGAAAAAAGCGTACCCAGCTACCATGGCATGCTCGACCTGGCCGCTCGCTACCAACATACCTATAGCAATTGGCAAGTCCAGCGCTGCACCTGCTTTTCGGACAGCGGAAGGAGCCAGATTTACCGTTACCCGGCTACTGCACCATTTGAAGCCGCTGGTGAGCAGTGCTGCCCTTACTCGATCACGTGACTCCCTGACGGCTGCATCAGGTAGACCAACGATATTGAATCCAGGAACACCACTAGAAATATGCACCTCGACCAATACTGGACTCCCGTCCACTCCCAGCAGGATTGCTGAAGGGACATTCGCTATCATTTTACCTCCTTGTCTTGCTACTCAACAACATCTGTAAGGCTGGCCACTATAAGAAGGTCGCCATGCCGCTCTCCACAGCTGATCCTGTAGACTGATCCTGTAGACAGCAGACAATCTAGCCAACAGATACACGTGCTGTACTTACCAAGGAGGGCTCAAGTTCAATATGAGAATGTCACCATGCAACAACAAACTCATACATGCTCAAAGTACCAAAACCGGATATGGATATCTGGTATCCACTAACCGTACTCTGGTATCCGGTAACGGTACATTATTAATACCACATAAGCGTGGAGCCACTCGACGCACGCTCATATAATTAAACATACACATGGGGTGTATCGCTTAACTCATAAGCTAGCGAATCTAGCGAATATATTCTTGGGAAAAGAAGGACCTCATTAGGGTGAAGGACGTGTATTACTTAACTTAGAGGCTAGCGAATATCTTCCCCAGGTATCCAAACACCACGTTGTAGACGCGCAGCCTCATTTGCCATAGAATCGACCAACTCGTTCATACCGTTACCGGCATGCCCTTTCGTCCAAGAAAATTCCACCATAATTGGACCATCCAGCACCAATTCCAAAAGTGGTTCCCATAAGTCACGATTTGCCACTAAATGGCCCTTTGAATTTCTCCATTGCCGCTTTAGCCAACCCTCCCACCACTTGAAATTGAAACAATTCACCAAATAAGAAGAGTCGCTGACAACAATAGCCTTTGTATCGTACCTATCTTTATTCTTGGTCAGCCATTCCAATGCCTCTAGAGCTGCCGTCACCTCCATCCTCTGATTGGTAGTCGATCTTTCGGCACCACTTGCCGATGGACCACCCTGTATCGCCCATGCCCATCCGCCTGGACCTGGATTCCCGAGGCATGACCCATCTGTATATACTATCGTCGATGCTATCCTATCATTCACTGGCTGCAACAACTCTGCCATTTATCGACAATCCCGCGTACGTATTCCCGTGAAAACTATTTTTCGACATCCTCCTACTACTGAAGCCGTAGGATATTGTTCGCTATTTATGTCATGCACTTGCAGCCATCCTTGCATCTAACGGTATTGTGGTCGACTAGCATTATACTATAATTATGTTGTTTGACGGAATTTCACATCAACTCCCCGACATAGACCCTCAGGAAACTGAGGAGTGGTTGGACTCCTTTGATGCTGTTGTAGGCAGTGAAGGGCGAGGGCGTGCCCGATTCCTGCTCATGAAATTACTCGAACGCGCCAGGACAAAGCAGGTAGACTTCCCCGCAACCCTATCTACACCATATGTCAATACGATAGCTAAGGACCAAGAACCTTGGTTCCCAGGCGATGAATACATGGAAAGGCGCATAAGGGCCTACGTACGATGGAATGCCGCCGTTATGGTAACACGAGCCAACACGCTCAACGAAGGTATAGGTGGCCATCTGTCTACCTATGCAAGCTCAGCATCTCTATACGAAGTAGGATTCAACCATTTCTTCAGAGGGAAGTCCGATGGAGGTTTTGGAGACCAGGTTTTCTTCCAGGGACATGCGTCTCCGGGAATATATGCACGTGCATTCGTCGAAGGACGACTAAGTGAGGAGGAGATGGACAATTTCAGATCAGATACTGGGAAAAGAGGATTGCCAAGCTACCCGCATCCACGTCTCATGCCCGATTTCTGGGAATTCCCTACAGTATCTATGGGTCTCGGTCCAATGCTTGCCATCTACCAAGCTCACATAAATCGCTATCTACTCAATCGCGAACTAGTAGATACATCAGGGGCAAGAGTGTGGGCATTTGTAGGGGATGGAGAGATGGACGAACCAGAGGCTCTGGCAGCACTTGGCGTAGCAGGCAGGGAACATCTTAACAACCTGATTTTCGTAGTAAATTGCAACCTGCAAAGATTAGATGGACCAGTGCGCGGAAATGGCAAAATTATCCAGGAACTTGAAGCAGTATTTCGAGGCTCGGGATGGAACGTCATAAAGGTAATATGGGGGTCAAAGTGGGATGATCTCTTGGCCAGAGATACCGACGGTGTCTTGCTTGACAAGATGAATACTACACCGGATGGGGAATTTCAAAAATATGCAACCGAATCTGGCGGATACATCAGAAAGCATTTCTTTGGGCCAGACCCACGACTTCAAAAAATGGTGGAACATCTCAGCGACGAGGACCTTCAGAACCTACCCAGGGGTGGACATGACTACAAAAAGCTATATGCTGCATACAAGCTAGCTACCGAGGAACGCGAGATGCCAACTGCTATACTCGCAAAAACAATCAAGGGTTGGACACTGGGACCGGAAATAGAAGCTCGAAATGCTACCCATCAGATAAAAAAGATGACCCATGCTCAATTGGTTGCACTCAGGGACAGGCTAAATCTCCAAGAAGAGATACCCGACAGCATGTTGGAGGGCAAGCTACCGCCTTACTACAGACCTCCTGAAGGCTCTGCTGCCTTCGAATACATGATGGCACGACGCAAGATAACGGCTGGCCCGATACCACAAAGGGTGGTTCGTCCTTGGAAAGTCGTTCATCCCAATGTATCTGCATTCGACGATCTCTTGACCGGATCCAATGGACAACCAGTCTCTACGACCATGGTATTTGCGAGGTTGTTGCGCAATCTTGCCAGAGATCCTGAAATTGGCCACCTTCTGGTTCCCATAGTACCGGACGAAGCCAGAACCTTCGGGTTGGAGCCACTAATCTCCGAAATAAAGATATACGCCCCTGAAGGGCAACTCTATACCCCCGTGGATGCAAGCCTCCTCCTGTCATATGCTGAAGCAAAAGATGGTCAGATACTGGAGGAAGGAATTACTGAAGCAGGAGCAATGGCATCTTTTACCAGCTTGGCTACATCTTATGCAACCTGGGGACAACCAATGATACCTGTCATGCTATTTTACTCCATGTTTGGCTTTCAGCGAGCAGGAGATCTTACATGGCTAATGGGTGATATTCGTGCCCGAGGTATTTTGGCAGGATGCACTGCTGGACGTACCACATTACAAGGTGAAGGACTCCAACATGACGATGGCCACTCTCCACTCTTGGCTTCCGTCAATCCAGCATGTCGTATTTACGATCCCGCATTCTCATACGAAATCGCTGCAATCATGAAACACGCTATAGACTCGATCTTGGACCCAGATGCCGAGGATGCGTTTTTTTACCTGACTCTGTACAACGAGAACTATCCCATGGAGGCATTGCCAGAAGGTGCTACCAAAGAACTGATATTGGAGGGAGCAGTAAGGGGGATGTATCGTTACGCAAGCTGTGATGACCCGATAGCAACATTATTATTCTCAGGTGTGATGTATCAAGAGGTCATGAGAGCAAAAAATATGCTCTCATCCCAATGGAACATTGACACCGATGTATTCTCGGTTACGTCATACTCCTCACTTAGACGAGAAGCGCTTGCTGTAGAAAGACACAACATGCTCCATCCTGAAGATAACCCACAAACTCCATATATCACTAACCTGCTCGCCAATGGTAAGGGGCCAATAGTAGCGGTAAGCGATTATATTCGATCAGTCCCTGACCAGATATCTAGGTGGATACCTGAAGGAAGAAAATTTATATCTCTTGGTACGGACGGCTTTGGCAGATCGGACACAAGATCCGCATTACGAAATTATTTCGAGATAGATGCCGAACACATCATAGTGGCAGTACTGTACGCTCTAGCAACAAGTGGAAGTATACCTTTCAGCCAGGTATCTAGCGCAATAAAACAGTATAATATAGCCACTGAATCACAGCCACCCTGGGAGATCTGATTACAACTTGACTACAAGATATCTTGGGACTAACTTGACTGTAATGGGAATGAATTATGCACTTGGACAATAACGATCAAATTGAGCTACATAGCTGATCACGCTAACAATAACCCAGACAAGCCAGCAATAATTACCTCTTGGGACAACAACGTAGTGACTTTTGAACAATTGGACAAGAGATCGTCACGTCTAGCCAATTTGATATTTAAAAAAGGCATCCAAGAGGCATCAAATATAGCCATGTGGATGAAGAATGGACATCATTTCTTGGAAGCAGCTTGGGCGGCACAACGATCAGGGAAATATTATACTCCCTTATCGACCAGACTAACACCTTCTGAAGCTGCATATATTATATCTGATTGCGATGCTACAGTGCTGATAGTGTCGGAGGAATTAGCCGAAAATGCTGTTAAGGCACTCGAAATATTGGATAACGAATATGGTGGGCAAGAAAATATCAAAGTGAAATTGGTTGCAGGAACAACCGACTATCCAGGTATCTTTGAGCCGTACGAGAAACTGATTGAGAACGAAAAGGAGCTTCCAAAGGACAAGGAGAGTGAGGGGCAAGACATGCTTTACTCTTCAGGCACTACTGGAAAGCCCAAAGGTGTAAGACTTCCTCTTCCGCAAAGTCCTATAGGTAGTCCTACTCCCGTCTCCATGGTTGCTCAAGGTCTTTACGGCATAGATAATTCCTCTGTATATCTCTCTCCCGCCCCATTGTATCATGCTGCACCACTGCAATTTACTATGGCTGCACTGAGAATTGGGGCTACTACCATAATAATGGATAGATTCGACCCACTGGATTTTCTTCGTACCATTGAGCACTACAAAGTGACCCACACACAGGTGGTACCTACCATGATGGTCAGGTTGGCAAAAATGCCAAAGGAGGTGCGTTCGCAATTTGACATTTCATCTCTAAAATGCATGTTGCATGCTGCTGCTCCATGTCCTGTGGACATCAAAAAACAAATAATTGAGTGGCTTGGGCCTGTAGTATACGAATACTACGCGGG
>JAJZWK010000081.1 GCA_021846725.1 Actinomycetes bacterium
GTGGCTTTGGTAGTAACTCGTGAAGACAAGCGCCGTGGACGGGGGAATTCCCCAAGTCCCACCCCAGTCAAGATTGCTGCATTGGAACTGGGTATACCAATCAGTCATTCGTTAAGCGATGTGATGAAGGCAAAGGCGGATTTGGCTGTAGTCGTGGCTTATGGCCGTATTATCCCCGTAAAGTTGTTGAATGAGATTCCCTTTTTGAACGTTCACTTTTCCCTACTTCCTCGTTGGCGAGGTGCAGCTCCAGTAGAGAGAGCTATTCTTGCGGGGGATAGGGTGAGTGGCGTATG
This sequence comes from Actinomycetes bacterium, assembly GCA_021846725.1. GTDB lineage: Bacteria > Actinomycetota > Acidimicrobiia > Acidimicrobiales > JAMCPL01 > JAMCPL01. The sequence goes on from JAJZWK010000081.1 coordinate 297, forward strand.
CATTATGAAACTGGATGAGGGCCTTGATACGGGGCCTGTATATAGTTGTAAAGAAATATCGCTTGATGATATAATCACTCGTTCTGAACTTACTGATCGACTTGCCCAGATCGGAGCTCAGTTACTGGTAGATCTGTTGAGTGGGGGGATAGAAGGTTTGCCGGAGCCAGTAGAGCAAATAGGAGATCCTGTCTATGCTGCCAAGATAGAGCCTGACGATCTTAGGATAGACTGGAGATGCTCAGTTGACGAGATAAGTAGAAAAGTACGTTTGGAACGAGCATGGACCATGTTTCGGGGCAAGAGGATCATTATAGGTGAAGTAGTGGGTATGGTCGGTAAGGATGTAAGCAGTACTCTGGCTAGTCGAGATGATGCTGTATCTTATGAAGGTATGTACTCGAACACATTACAAGATACACTGGCAGTTAGTGATACAGGGAGGATATTTATGCTCGGCTCTTCACCTGTAGTACGTTGTGGTGATGGTGCCATAGTGATACGAACTGTGCAGCCAGAAGGTCACACTAAGATGGCAGCAGAGGCATGGGCGAGAGGTGCACGGATAGGAGATGGTGATAGATTTGATTGATCGAAAAGCGACTGCAAACCCCGTCTGTAGGGGAGGGGAGGTTCACATAGATCGTATTACGAACAGTATTCACAGTAATGTATTTACAATGGGAGCGTATCAGTGAGAAAATTGCAGCTTGCCCCATCGATACTTTCTGCAGACTTTGCTTCCTTGGGTGATGCCGTGCGTTCTGTGGCAGAGCAGGCTAGTTTGATTCACGTAGATGTTATGGACGGTCATTTTGTCCCTACTCTCACCATGGGTCCTCTTACGGTCAAGGCATTGGCTGCAGTTACTGACGTTCCTATCGAATGTCACTTGATGGTTACCAATCCTTGGGATTTGATTGAGCAGTTTGTGCATGCCGGGGCCGCTCGCTGTACAGTACATGTCGAGACTGGTCGTGTCAGCGAGATGATAGAGATGGCCAGGTACCTTGGTATTGGAATCGGTGTCGCGTTAAGTCCCGATACTCCGGCATCTGAGATACTGCCCTATTTGGAGCTTGTCGATGTGGTGCTCGTTATGACTGTTCATCCTGGGTTTGGCGGGCAAAAGTTCATGCCGGAGGTACTTCCAAAGATCAGGGAAATATATGAACGTATTTGCAATGCCTCTCTTGATGTGGATATAGAGGTGGATGGGGGGATAGGGCATGAAACAGTTGCTCAAGCAGTATCTGCAGGTGCTAATGTGCTTGTAGCAGGATCTGCTATATTTTCGGCTGACATATCTCCAGTAGCTGCGAGCAAAGATTTGCTTCGAGTAGCCGGTGAATCATCTTTGGGCTAGACTGAGACGTATGGAAACTCCCGAATATCTACGTTATACCAGCGAACACGAGTGGGCGTATCTTGATGGTACATCTATCAAGATAGGAATTACAGACTATGCTCAAGATGCCCTTGGCGATGTCGTCTATGTGGATCTACCCGATCTGGGGAAAGTATTCTCTGCCGGAGATGTCTTCGGTGAGATCGAATCGACCAAGTCTGTTTCGGAATTGTATGCTCCCGTGGGCGGCAAAGTAATAGAGATAAATACCGAGTTGGAAGATCATCCGGAGTTGGTCAACAGCGATCCGTATGGTCGGGGATGGCTGTGTGTATTCGAGGCAACTAATCTATCAGATTACGATAGTTTATTGGATGCCGCAGGATACCAGGCCGTTATTTCGGCCGAGCAATGACGTTACTACATAGTGGTAGGATCTAATTATGAATGTGTACTGCCCCAGTTGTGGTCATAGAAATCCCAGAGGTTCAAGTTTCTGTGCTTCATGCGGTTCGGCACTTATCGAAGAATCTAGTGAGGCTACAATAGCTATTGTTCCGGTAGAGGGTATTGGCGATGACCAGGGAGATGCACATAACGATGACTTCGATCAAGATAGATCGGAGCATGCTATACTTGTGGTTCGCCGTGGGCCAAATGCAGGAGAACGCTATATACTTGATAAAGATGTAGTCAGATTGGGCAGACATCCCGAGAGTGAGATATTCTTGGATGATATAACTGTGTCCAGGAGGCACGCAGAGGTTAGAAAGGAGGGTTCCGGATTGCATGTAGTAAAAGATGTAGGTTCTCTCAATGGTACATATGTGAACAGAGAGAGGGTGGATGAGGCTGTCCTTGATTCGGGAGATGAGCTCCAGATAGGGAAGTTCAGGCTCGTGTATCTTTCGGGCGCTTCTAACGAAGGGGAGTGATAACCATATGGAGAATAAGTCGCAGGTAAAAGTGGAAGAGCGTCCGTATCTTTCTATAGGCGATGTCTTGGACATACTGAGAGATGAGTTCCCGGAGATTACCATATCCAAGATCCGCTTTCTTGAGAGTCAGGGATTGATCAATCCTGAGCGTACTCCTTCTGGCTACAGGAAGTTTTTCGAGGAGGATGTGGAGCGTTTGAAGTGGGTGCTTCGTCAGCAGCGTGAGCATTATCTTCCCTTAAAGGTAATCAAGGGCAAGCTGGAAGGTCGTATACCTCATGGAACTGGTGATCTGACGAACGTGGCAGGTGAGCGACCGATCCAGTCCGTGCAGACACTGCATAGGCAGGAGGAGTCGCAGAATAATCAGGTCGGTGCCCCGGATGGTCAGTACGACAGTAGCCGTGAGAGAGCGGCGAATATAAATATGCCATCTTCTCGGCAAAGTATGCAAGACACTGGAATAGAGCGGACAGGTAACGAGTTGGGCGGTGAAAGGTCTACTGGTGAAGTCAGGGTTGAGGCAGAGAGAGCCGAAGTTCACCAGAGTGGAACCCAGAGAGATATAGCCGGAGACGAGGCAGTTATACCTACATCAGTATACAGCGTAGAGTCGTCCGAGCCAGAGCTTGTATCCGGCGAGGGGGCATCATCCTCTGTGCTCAAGGAGTTGGAGAGTTATGGACTCATATCGGGAGAGCGTATAGGTGGAGTGATAACGTATGGAACTTCTGATGCTGAGATAAGCAGTATTGCCTCACGTATTATGGAGTACGGCTTTGAGGCTCGCCATCTCAAGGTATTCAGACACGCTGTTGATAGGGAGGTGTCTATAATTGAGCAGGCTATTGTGCCGTTACTAAGGCAGCGTAATCCGAAGTCGCTCGATAAGGCCAAAAATAGCGCAAAAGAACTTCTACAACTCTCTGAAAAGTTGCATGGCGCACTTATGAGGGCAGAGCTTAACAGGTTGTTTCCACCAGGCAACTGATAGATATCGGTCAGTGCATTGGTTGCAAGACGCTGCACTAGCATATTGCTGAATAAAGCGCTATTCTAAGATTATGGTCGAAGTTAAACTGAGTGCCGTTAGAGTGGACTTGCAGTCAAGTACACCTGTATTGCTGCTTACCGAGACTGAGGGGATCGGTAGGACATTGCCAGTCTTTGTCGGGGCTCCCGAAGCTACATCTATAGCTTTGGCAATCCAGGGTATTGAGCCTCCCAGACCTCTTACTCACGATCTTATGATAGACATCATGGAGAGTACTGGCTCGCGTCTTGAGAGGGTGGTTATTACAGAGATGCGGTCAGCCACCTACTTTGCAGAGTTGCACATACGTCATCGCGGTGAAATAGTTACGGTGTCATCGCGTCCGTCGGATGCAATAGCATTGGCTGTGAGGGAGCACTGTCCCATATTTGTCTCTGATGAGTTGATGGACTCCGAGGGTCTGGTAGTTGCACTTGACATAGAAGACGAAGATGGTCCGTTGACTGGAGAGAGTGCCGAAGAGGTGGTCGATCAATTCAAGGAGTTTCTCGATACGGTCAAGCCAGAGGATTTTGGCAGCTCGTCTTGAAGCACAATTAACAGATTGAACAATTAACAGATTGAACCCAATTTTACTCCAGTATACGGTACGATATCATTGTGATCTTTGTAACTGTCAGTAAATTCCTCAAGAATATTCGTTTCCGGTATTCGTCATTATCTCCTGAGGTACGCGATGCATTAATATATGGTCTGTCAGCGATATTTGCAGTACTTACTATTTTGGTCTCATCTATTCCCTTGTACAGACAGTGGGGTGAGATTGCTGTCGGTGCGTATATTGCCGGTACTCTATGGTGTGTCGGAGTAGCTATTTATCATAAGAGCTTTCATGCTGGTGCTGTTGATAGGACTGAGCCATTTGCAGGAGAGAGACAGTATGGCTGGAAACATGGTTGGAGCAGGCCAAGAGTGGTCGTTATGTGCATAGTCATGTGCGGGTCGACCTTATTGCCTCTTGCGCTTGAATCGTATTGGCAGTATAACCCCGCGGTCTACTCTGCTACTACGAGACATGCGCAGCCGGAGGTGCTGGTTGTGGATAGAGCTGGCCAGAATATACTGAAAGGGCGTGATCCCTATACAGTTACGAGCGCAAAACAGGTGCAGGATAGCACGCAGGTGCCAGCAGGGCAGCCCTCCTATGATGCTTTTTTCCCCTATCTCCCTGCAATGGCTGTATTCGGTATTGGCAGCGCCACCAAGCTCCCGGGACCGTTGGGGAATGCACGGGTCATGTTCTTGCTAGTTACAGTAGCCGCTATCTTGCTTGCCCTCTATATCAATGGTGTGGCAGATGACAACTCCATACTCGGCTTTCAAGCCATGTTGGTGCTTCCGTCGGCAGCGTTACCTCTTTCTACGGGTGGAGATGATATACCTGTGATTGCCCTCATGTTGCTCGGCCTTGTGCTGATGCGAAGACACAGGCTACTTGCCGCTGGTGTCGCTCTGGGGGTAGCGGCTTCGCTTAAGTTTACTTCGTGGCCACTTGTGTTGCTGGCGCTCTTGGTAATCTATGTTGTCTTTTCACTGAAAGACGTGATAAAAGCAATTGCTGGCGTAGCAATAGTCATGATACCCTCTGTGGTACCGGTGGCTATGGTCAATATAAGGGCATTCGTAGTAAACGTGGTACTTTACCCGCTCGGTCTTGCAGGTATACGATCTCCGGCTGCAAGTCCTATGCCAGGACATATTTTGACATCTGCAATGCCATCCATCCATCATACCTATTCACTTGTGATCATCTTAGCTGGAGGTATAGTCTTCTTGGCTGCTCTTAAGAGGTGGTTTCCCCGCAATACTTCCTCGCTGGCCAGTTTTATAGGGTGGGCGTTTATTGTTGCGGTTATGCTTGCCCCGGCTACCAGATTTGGTTATTTGGTGTATCCCTTTGACTTGATTATATGGTCGAAAGTGTTGCAATCGGGGGTGGCCGATCCGTTGCCGGATCATGTTTCATCGTCGATAAATTCCTCTCAGGTTCCGGCTACAGTTTGACGCAGTGATATATCCGCTCTGTCAATGGCCACGGGCATTCTCCGGATACGGATATCCTCTTTCTCAGGCTAATTGTCGTGCCCTAACGTATAATTTAGATGGCATGATAGTGGTATACCAGATGTAGGTGGGGATCCCTCCTAGGCATGTACCTTGACTGGTCAGGAAAGCAACGATGAAGGTCATGTAGGCTATATGACCACTCCGAAAAGGCACCAGGAGATCAGCACTATTCCGAAATGCCGAGGAGGTCAGTATTTGTCAGTAAGAGAGGTGTCGGCAGTGTTTCGCTATATCTGACGCCTACGGATTTCCCGCCAGGCAAACCTTCCGAGTGCCACGATTGCCAGTACGACCAGAAGCCCAAATATAATGCTGCCGCTGGCAGATAGAAGCCCTTCGACACCTCCCACAAAGCTACCTACAGCTTCATGAAGAGCCTTGACAATACCGCTGGCAGGTCGTGGCGTGGACTTGTGGTGGAAAGGCGCTTCCGCCTCGGTCACCGATACCGACAGCGTTGAGTAGGTGGTTTCCGAGGTCATTACCTGGAGTTGCCCCTGCAATTGCTGTATCTGGGAATCGACATTATTGAGCTGGGACTGGACCGCCAGGATATCGCTTACGCTGGTGGCCCTAGTCATGATCGTAAGGTATTGCTGCTTGCTTGCCTGCAAAGCGCTGATTTGCTCTTGCAAGTTTACATACTGTGCAGTGACGTCAGTGGCATTAGTGGTTACTGAATTCACTTTGCCAAGGATGGAAGCTTGCTTGAGAACCATATCGAAGTTGCCCACGGGCACCTGCAGGGTCACGTTGCCGCTAGGAGTCTCTCCAGAACCAGTCGAGGCTTGCGATGACGACACAAATCCTCCGTTGCCGGTTGCCAGGGCCGTAAGCTTGGAAATCGTTGTATCCAACTTGCCTTTTCCTACTACTAGATCGAGTGATCCGGTCTGTTCAATCTTCGCGGGTTTACCTACGCTTGAGGGTAATGTCGACGAGGAGTTCGCAGGCGTAGATTGGGCGGCATTTGGGCCAGAAGTAGGGCCAAAGTCTGCGCCATAGAGTTGTCTGGAGCCTACGCCAGAGCGCGCAACGCCATTGGATGGCGCACTGGCGGCACGTTCGGCGGGTCCGGCCTTGTGTGCTTTCCTGTTTACTCAGGAAGGTCGGTACAGCAATAAAGCTCAGCGTCAGCATTGCAAGTAGTGCTGCGGCAATTAGCCAAAAGTTGGGCTAGAATATGGTCACGGTCGTGGCACGCGTGTGACTACTCAATAGGATTGCTAACTGTTTTGCGTAACCAGAACGGGTTCTTGGTCGTATGGCAATTACCAGTATGCTATGCTGTGGCCATATAATGATTGCACTTCATGCTCAGTGGATACCTGGTAGAGGACTTTTTTTGTGGGCAGAGGATGCTGTGACGATGGGTACATTGCCACATGGTCAATCTCGGCGCAACGGTAGGAACGTGCAGGTGCCAGAGCATCCTTTTGCTGTTCCTCCAGACGATCTTATTGCAG
>JAJZWK010000082.1 GCA_021846725.1 Actinomycetes bacterium
GAGTTACGGGGGTATGTGCTGACCGATTAGTTACCAGTTCAATTTTCAGGCAACGGGAAGCGACGGTTACCATTTCTTGCGGTATAGTACTTGCGGTAAGAACGAATATGGTTTTACCTGGGGGTTCCTCCAATGTCTTGAGCAATACTGGTGCAGCCAAATATGATTCCGATATGTCCGGTACGACCAGCACCTGCCTCTTGGCGATCAGTGGAGTTCGCTGAGCGATTCTTACCAGCTGATGCGCCTCCTCTACTGATAATGCAGCACCAGTACTTTCCATCTCGGTAAGATCTGGGTGGGTTCCATGGAGACACCTGTTGCACCATTCACAATGACCGCACCCACCGTCGGGACAGAGCAGTGCAGCAGCAAACCCACGCCAGAGCTCTTTCTGGTAGCTACCAGGTCGTCCCATGAACAGATATGCATGTACTGGGTTGCGTGCAGATGCTCGCAACATAGCTATTGCCTTGTCTTGGCCGACCACACCGTCGAAGAGTGATAGTGAGGGCAACTCAGCACCTATCTCGTTGTTCACCCCGGTGGCATTCTTCTCAGCACTCAATGGGGGGGTTTCTCCTGTGAATACTCTCCTGTACCAGTCATAACAGATCTCGTACTCGCGATAATATCATTTCAGCGATCTCTTCTATTGGACGATCACAGTCTAGGACGTACCAGTTGTCTGGATTTGCCGATGCCATGGATAGATATCCTTGACGGACCCTATCGAGAAAGTCTATCCCCAATCTTTCCATTCGATCAGTTTGGTTGCCGGTGTCTGCTATCCTTCTCATCGCTTTATCTACCGGAATATCCAAGAGTACATTTAGAGCAGGTTCTATGCTCCCGGTAGCCAGCCTAATTGCGTCTTGTAGCATACCGATATCGATACCTCTGCCATACCCCTGGTACGCTATTGTTGATCCTGAAAACCTGTCGGTTACAACATTTTTTCCTGAATATATAGCGGGAGCTATGTTCTCTGCCATGTCTTGTGCACGATCGGCGATCATTAGTAATGCTTCGGCCTCAATAGAGATGGAAATCTCTTTTGAGGAACTGTGCAGCAGCGATTGTCTGATCACCTTTCCAAGGCCAGTTGCTCCCGGCTCGAATGTAAGATCAGCACCTATAGATTCTGCAAGTAACTTGGCCTGGGTACTCTTGCCGGATCCATCTATACCTTCCAGTGCGATCAGCTTACCTACCATTATATCGTGATAAAATATATCAATCGGACTTGGTGGACTCGATTGACTTGGTAGATTTTACCGAAGCTTTGCTCTTGGTCTTGGTGTTGTTACTGGAGGTAGATTTGGTAGTGGTTGATTTTTTACCTGCGGCAGCCCCCGACTTGGCAGCCCCCGACTTGGTAGTAGCCTTGCGTCTTGTCGTGGCAGTACCATTTTCTATAGCAGCACGACGTGTAGCCAATAGCTCAATTGCCCTGTCCAGCGTCATTGTTTCAGGGTCGTCTCCCGCCCTTAGCGATGCATTCACCTCCCCATCGGTAACATATGGACCGTATCTGCCATTGCGTAAAGTGATTGGTTTATTAGAGTTCGTATCTATGCCCAATTCCGCTATTGGAGAAGTAGCCTGTCTGCCTCTTCTTGTTTTTGGTTGGCTGAAACGTTCCAAAGCCTCATCCAGGGTGATAGATAAGAGTTGCTCTTCGCTTTCGAGGCTGCGGGTATCTGTACCTCTTTCAATGTATGGACCGAATCTACCGTTTTTAGCGATTATCTCTTCGTTAGTTGCAGGATCGACTCCGATTGATCTGGGTATCGAGAGCAGCTTAAGAGCTACTTCAAGGGTAACATCTGCCGGTGACATAGTAGCAAAGAGCGATGCACGTTTTGGTTTATCGTTACCGGTCGATTCTCCTTTTTTCCCTTTAGAGGCAGTTGTATTGGTATCATCTCCCAACTGTACATACGGACCGTATCTGCCTTTACGTAGGGATACTTCAAGGCCACTGTCAGGATCAATTCCCAATATAGCATTTTCCTGGCCAGGCTTTTCCAGAATCTCCAATGCCTGTTCTAAGGTGAGTTCATCTGGACACATATCCTCAGGAACCGATGCCCTATCTTCTCCGCGTTGCACATAAGGACCATAACGACCTACACGTACTAGGACGTTGTTGCCAGCACTGTCATTTCCAAGAATGATTTCATTTACTTTTCTGGCATCTATGTTTTCCAGCTCTGTAGCCACTTGATATTTGAGTCCATGTCCACTGGACGTGACAGCACCTGACGTTGTAGCACTGGCTCCGTCACTACCGGCTCCGTCACTACCGAAGTAAAATTTATTCAGCCATGGAACGGCATCCTGGTTGCCGGTTGCTATATTGTCCAGGTCATCCTCCATCGCAGCGGTAAAACCGTAATCTACCAGGTAAGGGAAGTATGTCTCCAGCAGCCCCACTACGGCAAAGGCTACAAATGACGGTACCAGGGCATTACCCTTTTTCCACGCATATCCTCTATCTTGTATGGTGGATATGATGCTGGCATATGTAGATGGTCTACCGATGCCTTTTTCTTCGAGCGACTTTACCAGCGATGCCTCTGTAAAGCGGGGGGGTGGTTGGGTAGTATGGGAATTGGCTTCAAGCGACACAGCGGTCACCTTGTCTCCTTTTTCCAGAGGAGGAAGGCGGTTGGTTCTGCTGCTGATGTCGGTATCGGCATCCCGGTCATTTTCTGGTGTTTGGTCGTCTGTGCCTTCCTCGTAGGCACTTAAAAAACCCATTTGTGTAATAGTGGTACCACTGGCAGACATTACAACGGGCATAGATGTTTCCGGATCAATGCCCTGCAGTCTTGCCTGTACGGTAGTGCCGGTAGCGTCGTTCATCTGAGATGCTATAGTACGCTTCCATATCAACTCATACAGGTGGAGTTCATCACCCCTCAGCTGCTGTCTTGCCTCGTCAAGTGTCCTGAATCTATCTCCGGCTGGGCGAATGGCTTCGTGAGCCTCTTGAGCGTTTTTTACCTTATTCTTGTAGATGCGAGGTGCCGGGGAGACAGAATTGGCACCATAGAGAGATGCAGCCTGGCTTCTGGCTGCTGTCAGCGCTTCTTCAGAGAGGATGGTGGAGTCTGTCCTCATATAAGTAATCCAGCCCTGCTCGTAAAGGCGTTGAGCTACCTGCATTGTACGCCTGGAGCTGAATCGCAGCTTCCGGCCAGCTTCTTGTTGTAGTGTCGATGTAGTGAACGGTGCAGCTGGTGATCTTCGGTAAGGTTTTTTGGATACTGATGTGACGTCGAACAAGGTACCTGAGAGTCGTTGAGCGATACCCATAGCCTCCTCTTCACCTATGATCCTTACGTTTTTGCTGGATTCTATGGAGGCATCATTCTGGAAATCTCTTCCAGTTGCAATAGGAGTATCTCCTATTGAGATAAGAGTTGCCTTGAAGAGGCTATCGACGGCTTCCTTCGAGAAAGTACCTTCTATATCCCACCAGGTTGCCGAGCGGAAAGCAATTCTCTCTCGTTCACGCTCGACAAGTATCCTGCACGCGACACTTTGAACCCTGCCAGCCGATAGGCGTGGCATCACCTTCTTCCACAGTACCGGGGACAGTTCGTATCCATACAGGCGATCAAGTATCCGTCTGGCTTCCTGGGCTTCTACCATTTTTCTGTCCAGATCTCTGCATTCTTGAACTGCACGTTGTATGGCCGATGGCGTAATCTCATGAAAGACCATTCGTTTTACGGGTACCTTAGGGGAGAGTACTTCTAGCAGATGCCATGCTATAGACTCACCCTCCCTGTCCTCATCTGTTGCCAGATATACGGTACTTGCCCTGCGAATGGCAGTTTTTAGCTTGGATACGACTTGTTGTTTTTCCTTGGGAATGACATAGAGTGGTTTAAACTCATTATCGGTGTCTACACCCAAACGTGACCAAGGTAGGCTCTTCATGGATTCCGGTACTTCCTCGGCATTTCGAGGTAGATCACGTATATGACCCACTGACGATTCTACCAGGTATTCGGAGCCCAAGACATTGCTTATAGTACGAGCTTTTGTAGGAGACTCCACTATGACAAGCGGCTTTGTGCTAGTTGATTTTGTGTCCGGTAGCTTGTCTGACAGCCTATCTGGCACTTCATCCGACAATTCGTCTAGTGACTCATCTGCTGTATCTTCCGGCTGAAGCTTTGTCGTAGAAGGGGGTTTCTTCTTAACCAAGTGGGCTTACCTCAAATGTTTTGTGAACAAAAGCGCTCAGGTAGCAAAAACGCATAATTGAAAGACTGGCGTGTATCCGTCTGCGAGATAGTTCATTCGGCAACAGCTGCAACAACATTTGCCGTTTCATCATTAGAGTTACCCGAGTCGGATGAATTGCCCGGGTAGGCACCCATACTGTCAACCTTTCGTTTGGATATAGCTATAGCTATTAGCAAAATCACCAGAGCCACACCTGCAATAGAATATCTTGCTGCATCGTTGTGTGCTGTTGTAATTACTGCTGGCAATATCAGCAAGGATACAAGGTTGATTACCTTGACCATCGGGTTCATTGCCGGGCCTGCGGTATCCTTAAAGGGGTCACCTACGGTGTCTCCTATGACTGCTGCCTTATGTGCATCTGAACCCTTACCACCGAGATGACCGTCTTCTACGTATTTCTTGGCATTGTCCCACGCACCGCCCGAGTTGGATAAAAAGTTTGCCATGAGTTGGCCAGTGAGGATTACGGCCGCTATAAACGCACCAAGTGCTAAGTAACCAATTCCAAAACCAATTATGACTGGTGTAAGGATGCCCAGTAGTGCTGGAGTGGCAAGCTCTCTTTGGGCAGCCGCGGTACAAATGCCGATTACTCGACCGTACTCAGGCTTCTCGCTACCGTCCATGATGCCCGGGTGTTCCCTGAACTGGCGGCGAACTTCCTGTACTACCGTTCCGGCTGATCTTCCTACTGCCCTTATGGTCAGTGACGAGAACATGAATGCTACGGAACCGCCGACAAGTAGCCCGATGAATATAGTCGGGTTGGCTACGTTGACAATGGTTGACAGGTGGGCGCCTTCTGAGTGAATTGTTTCGACAAACGCAGAGAACAGAGCTACGGCGGCTATGACAGCTGATCCTATTGCGACCCCCTTGGTGATCGCTTTTGTGGTATTGCCGACGGCATCCAGGTTCACCATGATTGATTCAGCTTCACCACCGAATTCTCCGGCCATTTCGGCGATACCTGCAGCATTATCAGCTACTGGGCCGAAGCTGTCTTCAGATACCACCATGCCGGTAGTCGACAGCATTCCAATTCCTACCAGTGATACCAGGTAGAGAATCAACTTAACGTTGCCATGTCCGAGCAGTACGGCTACTGCTATGGCAACGGCAATTGCTATGATGGCCCATACCGACGACTCCAGTCCTGAACTTATTCCAGACAGGATCGTCGTAGCCGGGCCGGTCAGGGTGGAATCTGCGATTTCTCTAACCGGTGATTTTTCGGTGGAGGTAAAGTGCTCTGTAATCAAGCTGGCCACCTGCACCAGGATTACTCCTGTAAATACTGCCCAGAATACCAACCAGTTATGTACATAGAAATGAGCGACAAGCAACGCTCCTATCACTGTAAGCAGACCTGCAATCCTGAATCCTCTGTTTATCGGTGCCATGGCCGTCTTGTCTTTGGACCCTGCTCTTACCGAAAAGATACCTATGGCAGATGCCAGGATTCCTATAGCGGGAACTATCAATGGAAATATCAGGGCAGGAGCAGCGTTCTTTACACCTATAGAGTGAAATGCCGTGATACTCAGTATCAGCGATGCTATGATCATGATTTCGAATGATTCGAATAGGTCTGCAGCCATTCCTGCACAGTCGCCAACGTTGTCGCCGACATTGTCTGCTATGGTTGCTGCATTTCTGGGATCATCTTCTGGGATACCGGCTTCTATCTTACCTACGAGATCAGCGCCTACGTCAGCAGCTTTGGTGAATATTCCACCACCGACTCTCATAAAAAGAGCTAGTAACGAAGCACCAAAGCCAAAACCGACCAATATTGCAGTAGCCATGTTCTGGAAGATAAACACTATGGTGGATGCTCCGAGCAACCCTAGTCCTACGCAGAACATGCCGGTAATACCTCCTGTACGGAATGCGGTTTTGAGAGCGCTGGGCAATGTCCCTGACCTTGCTGCTGCTGCGGTCCTGACATTGCCTCGTACTGCTAACGACATTCCCACGAAACCGGTTAGTCCCGAGCAGGCGGCACCAAACAGGAACGCCAGCACCCTGTAGCCCCCTACGTCTGCAAAGCTGAGAGCCACTACATGATCGGGCTTCACTACTTTTGTTGCTGTGAAAAATATAAGAATTGCCAGCGGTACGACTATTATTAGAATAGTCTTGAACTGCCTCTTCAGAAAGGCTACCGCACCCTCTTGTATAGCCTGGGCAATATCTCGCATTTTCTGCGTTCCTTGATCGTTTTTTAGTATACCTCTCATGAGAGTTAGTCCCACGCCCAGAGCAGCCACAGCTGCTACAAGTGCGAAGATAAGCCATGCCCTATCGGCGCTGCTCATAGTAAAGCTCTGGTAATTACCTTGAGTTGCCAGTATGGTACTCACTTATATCATTTTCTCCTTTTTATGTATATCAAGACCCATAAGTTGTAGCGTAACAGTCCCTGAGGCATTACTCCAACTAATCAGGCCAAGCAATTCCTGCACAAATGTCGTTAGCGCAGTATTTACAAGCGCAATAACGCAATATAGCCCCACTTTGCATCAGAAAGCAAGACTTTTTCGATATTATAGACTGATTCGACAAAGCCGCGGGTGAAGTCAAAAAAGAACAACTTTTAGGGCATCACCCAAATGGGGCACTTTTCCCACTACTATAGTATATATGAGGGCCGCATTTTTTGACTTGGACAAGACTATTATTGCTCGCGCCTCGATGGTCGCATATGGGCGTCCACTGTTGCGAGAGGGTCTTTTGTCTACACGAACGCTTGTGCGTGCATTGGCCATGCAACTT
>JAJZWK010000083.1 GCA_021846725.1 Actinomycetes bacterium
ATTCAGCATCTTCCCGGTCGTTATGCTCCTTACGATACCTTTGCCTCTACAAGTGCCTTGTGGGGATTGTATCCAAATGATAAGACTCCTCCAAAACCGCTGTTCAGCTATTCAAGCACCGTGCCAAAGGGCATACCGGCTACTCATATACACGATCCAATTTCCAGCTATGCAGATATAGGCTGGCAATACGACGCGCAAACGAAAAAGTATCTGCTCTCTTACTCTGGCACGCCTGCCATGCTTGCTAACGGCAGTCAGATTTCCGCAGCAAATGTAATAGTACAATTGGTCAAAACATACTCCGGTCCTTATGTGGAAGATGCAGAGGGTGCGTTTGGCGTGCGTGCTCACTTTCTTGGGAGCGGTCCTTTGCTGGTATTCAGAAACGGAGTCGAGATAAAGGGCACATGGAAACGATCGTCAGAGACCTCTCCTACTCAGCTACTGTCATCTAGTGGATCCACTATTAAATTACAGCCGGGACTTACTTGGGTGGAGATAACCCCAAGTACTGTGCATGTGACTGTCAGTGTTACTGGAGGTGGCAGTGCAGGAGGCAGCTCAGGGAGCAGCTCCTCTTGATCGGCAACGTAGCATTTTTCTTAGTTTTGACATCCTCCCTATGGCTAAAGCCAGGGGCTTGCGGGGCGCGTCTGGTCAGTCTAGTGAGTGGCCACTAGATCACGTTTTTGTTATCACAGACTGGGTTTGCAGAGCGCGTTAGGTCAAGATGTGGAAAATGTCCACGTGCCGGAGACGCATTGCGGCCCTTTTACTGTTTGAACGATAAACCTTCCGGTAGAGCCATAGATTCCGTAGACCGGTATGGATTTAGCAGTAGTGAGACATTCGTATTTAGAATTTCCGGTCTGGAACCCATTAAGAGTGCCGTCAGGATACAAGTTATATTTGTTTGCATCGCTCGATGCAATGGGATATAACGTCACCTGCCTGCCAGAGTAAAAGCCATAGTAGGTATCAGAAGGGATAGTGGTGGTGGTCGTAGGTGGTGCAGTCGTGGTAGGCGGTGTAGTCGTAGTGGGTGGTGTGGTCGTAGTGGTCGTGGTGGTCGTGGTGGTGGGTGTGGTGGGAAATGTCTTTATAACTGATGCATTGCCAGCAAGAGCAGCTATCATAGAGTTATCATTCCCCTCCATACCGATTGCCCATGCTCCCACCCCTCTTATTCCGTAAGCATTGGCTGCTTGGACCTTCAGAGCTATGGATGTCGGGTTGTCGAAAAATGCCTGGTACCACTGAGAGCCTACCTTGTAAGGCATCCATGGCGTACTGGTGGCAGGATCCCAATATACCTGGTTACCGGTGGACATTATTTGGGCGTAAGTTTCGGGCACAGGACTTCCTGTAGCGGGATCCCCAAGTGCTCCCCCAGTGGTAGGCCAGACATATCCATAGAAAGGAAGTCCAAGGATGACCTTTGAAGCTGGTACTACGCTGGTGTATTCGCTTAAGGCCGTTTCGACATCGAAGCTGGAAGCGCTTGTAAGAGGAGAGGTAGGAGATGGTATCGTCTGGGAATTCATATCGTATGCCATCACGAAAAATGCATTCACACTCGGAGCCAGTCTGTTGATGTCAAAGAAGCCGTAAGGGTCACCGGCAGAGGAAGCGTAGGTATCCATAGTCACTTGCCAGTATGGGTTTGCAGAACGTATTGCTGTGGATACAACGGAGACAAACTTGGCCAAGCCATGCCGGTCAGCTGCACCGGTTCCCTCGAGGTCGAGATTTAAGCCGTTTAGTTGCTCTGACTGCAGGATAGGGATGACCTGCTGAGCGAGATTGCTACCCGTAGATTGTGGATGTGCAGATAAGTTGTTCAGGGCTGATTGACTGAAACAGTTTACTGTCAGTACTACTCTTGTAGAAGCTTCATGGGCAACGGTAATGAAGTTGCTCAGTTGCTGACTCTCGAGTCCGCTCCACCCTGACCCGGATCGAATCAACGAGCCATTTCCCTGTATATGTACGGCAAAGTAAGATACCGTAGTCAGTTGTGACAGGTTGATTTGAGGTATGTCGGGTAGTTGCCAATAGGGGAGGAATGCGAAGACCTCATGAGGTTCCAGTGGAGCCGCGTTGGCTATATTGGGCGGCAGAGGAGCAGGTGGAGTGGTTGCCTTTTTGAAAGTCACGTGTTTTTTCATTGCAGCAATTAACTTTTCCAGAGCGATAGACTCGTTTGATGACGTGGTCGGGGATGAGGTATGACCGGTTGTCGGGGCGGTGGGTGACAGGTATTCATTACGGCTTTCTACGACGCTATCATGTTGGGGCGTCTTATGGCGTGCAAGATACTGCGGCTGGCTTAGTAGGCTAATTCCCAGTATCCCCACCAGTAGCATCGAGGTCATACTGGTGGCTCCCAACAACTGTACGCGGCGGGTACCACTTGGAAGAGGAATCTTTTGGTCGGAAGCGTTACTGTACTGTGAAGATGCCACTGGTGCTGAACGTACATGTCGTGGAGTCGCCGTCAGCCCCAGGGAGCGTATTGGCTGTAATGCGGCATGGACTAGAACGTTACTTCCGGTAGTGATATTTTTACATACTATGCGTACTGTGCGAGTTACTGGTCTGCATGCTACGTAGAACGATTGTATCGCTGATGTATTATTTACTGTGGATGCCAGCCTGTATAACGGCTTAGCCAATTTGTAGGCCAACTTCACAGCGGGAGAGGTCACCTTGCGGATGGCATTGTATGATGCCGATGCAAACAGGATTACTGCAATGCCAGCCAGTTCAGCGATACATCCAATACCTCCTGCAACATATGTCAATCCATCTTTTGTGGAACGGCGTACAGAATGCAAGGCGCGTCTCAATGTCTGGCGTATGTGCTGATTTTCTAAGTACTTCTGTGCTCGTTGCGTATACCTGCGGATGTGTTGGAGGATGCGTTGTGTCACTATTTGCAACATAAGGTAATATATTGCCTCATAGTGGTCGTGTTATGCAATAGGTCGGATGGTTTATTGTTCAATAATTTATATTAATTGTGCTTGGCATTCTGTTTTGATGCCTTATAAATAGCATTACGTTATCCGGCAAGTCAGTGGCATCATCTGGGCGGCGAGAATCTAGGGTTATTTATTAGACAGACCACTCATTTTCATCCGGAATGGACTTTGGTCCGGATAATGTGATGAAATGAATATCATGAAACTTGCTGTTGTGTCAGAAAGTATAGCCGGAGAAAAGAGGGTGGCTACTGTTCCTGATGCCGTACGTCGGCTGGTAGCTGCTGGATGGGAAGTGCATGTGCAATCTGGTGCCGGAATACATTCACAATTTACTGATGCCATGTATGAGCAGGCCGGTGCAACAGTATCTCCTGATGTTGCTGCAACTTTGTCCGGTGCAGATATTGTAGCCAAGGTACGACCGCTTACTCCAGAGGAGGCCTCCAATATACCCGAGGGAGCCTCCGTGGTAAGCTTTATGCAACCAGCAGCAGATCGTGATACGATTAAGGTGCTTATGGCCAGGAAGGTCACTGCATATAGTTTTGATCTGTTGCCTAGAATCAGCAGGGCTCAGTCGATGGATGCCCTCTCTTCGCAGGCTACAGTGTCAGGCTACAGGGCTGCGCTGGTTGCTGCTACCATACTTCCAAAATTCTTCCCGATGTTCATGACTGCTGCCGGTACCATTCCTCCCGCAAAGGTCATGGTCATGGGTGCAGGAGTGGCTGGTTTACAGGCAATCGCAACAGCGAAGCGGCTGGGGGCTCAGGTGCGGGCGTATGACGTACGCACCGCTGCAAAGGAAGAGGTGGAATCACTCGGTGCTACGTTTATCCAGCTTGACTTGGAGGCCCAGGAAGGAGCCGGAGGGTACGCAAAAGAACAGTCTGAAGAGTTTCTCGCTCGTCAGCGAGAACTGATAGGCAAAGAGGTAGCGGCTTCAGATGTAGTGATTACCACAGCTGCCATTCCAGGTCGCAGGGCACCCCTGCTGGTCACCAGAGAGATGGTCGAGATGATGTCTCCTGGGGCTGTAGTAGTGGATATGGCTGCTGATTCGGGAGGCAATTGCGAGGTAACCGAGCCAGGTAAAGATGTCGTCCTCAATGGAGTGACGGTAAGGGGGCTGAGCAATCCACCTTCATCGATGCCTGAGCATGCAAGTTTTTTGTTTGCACGTAATGTGGCCAGTTTCCTGGGACTACTGGTGAAAGATGGAGAATTCGCTCCTGATTTCGATGATGAGATAGTGTCGGGCATGTGTGTAACCAGAGACGGTCTTATACCGAACGATGCTGTGGCATCTGTTGTGAATGCTGAATAGGCGAGATCATTGGGTGTTGTAGTGCTGCAGCCTGACAGTGATAAGCAGTTTGGATCGTTCGTATTTTTGGATCGAATCTCTGATCGTTCTGCGATCAGCTGGTGCGATCTTGGCGGTGGCATAGAAGCTGTTGGAGGTAGTTATGATTGGAGGAAATTATGAATAGCGGTATACTTCAGTTTATTACGGTGTTCGTGCTGGCAGCTTTTGTCGGTTACGAGGTAATATCTAAGGTTCCCAGTATCCTGCATACGCCGTTGATGTCGGGTACCAACGCAGTTCACGGCATTATACTGCTGGGAGCGATCTTGACCTGCGGGGTATCGCATGGACCTCTTCAAATTACTCTCGGAATAATTGTCGTGATTCTGGCTACGTTGAATGTCGTGGGTGGGTTCGTAGTAACAGATAGAATGCTGGAAATGTTCAAAGCTAGACCAAATGTCCAGAGGGAGAAGAGCGATACACAGACCAAGGAGGCGTCATGAGTCTTGGCACAGGTCGTGAAGTAGCTTACCTCGTCGCTGCAATCTGTTTTATTCTGGCCATGAAGGGGCTGTCCTCTCCGAAACGAGCCAGGGCAGGCAACCTGCTGGGTGCTGCCGGAATGATAGTGGCTATAGCGATTACCTTTACTACTCCTGGCATTCATAATTTGTGGGCGATTGCTCTTGGTATGGTCGTAGGCGTAGCTATCGGTGTGCCAGCAGCGCGTCTGGTGAAGATGACTGCCATGCCACAGATGGTTGCCGCATTTAATGGTGTAGGTGGTGCGGCAGCGGCGCTGGTTTCCATCATGCACTTTTCGTTCTCACCGGTGAGCCTCTCTACGCTTGCTACCTATCAGGTCTTTGAAGTCATCTTCGGAGTGGTGGTCGGGAGTATATCGTTTACAGGTTCTATAATTGCATTTTCCAAGCTTCAGGAGATCATGCCGGGTAGACCGATTACATATCCTGCCCAGCAGCCAGTCAATGCTGTGGTTGCTCTGGGTATAGTAGGCTGTATTCTGGCTGTACTGGTGGATCCAAGTAAGTTGGTGATGCTGGTAGTCCTCATACTGGCATTGTTATTCGGTGTTGCATTCACGTTGCCGGTAGGTGGTGCTGATGCCCCTGTGCTCATATCGCTGTTGAACTCGTTCACCGGTCTTGCGGTGGCGGCTACAGGATTTACCCTGCATTCTAATGTGCTGATCGTAGCAGGTACCTTGGTTGGGGCTTCGGGTATGCTGCTGACGAGGATGATGAGCCAGGCCATGGGTAGATCCATACCAAACATACTATTTTCTGCATTTGGATCGGTGGTCACCTCCTCTGGTGCCACCGAGAAGGAGGGCAGGAGCGTCAAGAGTGGTACTGCAGATGATATAGGAGTGCTTCTTGCCTATTCCAACAAGGTAGCTATTGTTCCAGGGTACGGGTTGGCGGTGGCTCAAGCCCAGCACGTCGCCAGAGAGTTGGCTGAGACTCTTCAGAAAAGGGGCATAGACGTATTTTATGCTATTCATCCGGTAGCCGGACGTATGCCGGGACATATGAATGTTCTGTTGGCGGAGGCCAATGTTCCTTACGACGAGCTGAAAGAGATGGACAGTGCCAACTCCGAGATGAGCACGGTAGATGTTGCGCTCGTAGTAGGAGCTAATGACGTGGTCAACCCTGCAGCCAAGAACTCACCGGGCAGTCCAATATACGGGATGCCCATTATCGAGGTATCTCAGGCAAAGGCAGTTATATTTCTGAAGAGATCGATGAGGCCAGGGTTTGCCGGTATAGACAATGATCTGCTGTACGACGAGAAGACTACTATGTTGTTTGGGGATGCGAAAGATTCACTGTCCAAGCTGGTAAGTGCAGTAGCTGCTGCCTGAGTAGGCAGCTTATGAGCCGTTCTTTGCTGTAGTTCTTTGCTGTAGCGGGAGTGCTCTTCACTGTAGCGCCCACAGTGCCTGATTATTAGATAGCTTACGAAGCTGTACCTCACTATGGGTCTAGGCTATAGGTTTGGTCAAGGCTATGGCGAGAAACTATAGCTATGGTGAGAAACTATGAGGCAAGTCTCGCAAATATAAGTATGCCCTGACTGGTATGGCGTGTCGATGACACGACCACAGGTACTTCTTTTTGGCCGATCAAATGGGAGGCATCATTGACGACAACCAGTTCTCCTCCATCCAGGTAGCCTGTTGCTTGGCGAGGTTGCCTGCCCTCATCTACCAGGTCAATCACCAGTCTTTCACCGGGAGGGTGGTCAGGTATCAAGTGTTTTTCCAGATAGGTAAGATTGATGATTGGTGGTAGAGCACCTTCTGGAAGCTCGTCGTCCGTTCCCTTCTGCCCTGTACTGCTGGTTTCGACCACCTTAGACGAACAAGTCATCATTCTTAGCCCAAGTCTTTTTGCCATATCCATTACCTCTTCTGTGGCATTGCGATTGGCTGAGAGTATGTGGTTTACAATTGTCACCCTTATCCCGTTACTTCTCAGTGAATCAATAGCCTTGAGTCCTTGAGTTGCACGGCGTGATTTTACCGGATCAGGACTTTCCGACAGAGTCTTTACCTGCTCCATAACAAAGCTTGGAACCATGATTCCATCGGCCAGTAAGCCGGCTTTGCCGAGTACCTCAAGGCTGGCATCCATCAGTGCAGAGGAGTCAGCCAAGACAGCACCGGTTGGTAGGGGCTCTTTCTGGTCAA
>JAJZWK010000084.1 GCA_021846725.1 Actinomycetes bacterium
CCAAGGAAGCATTTGAAAATGCTATAGCTGTGGTGATGGCGCTCGGTGGTTCTACCAATGCTGTATTGCACCTGCTGGCTATTGCAAACGAGGCTAGGGTGGATCTTAGTTTGGATGATTTCAACCGCATTGGCGAGAAAGTACCACATATCGCCGACATGAAGCCACACGGCAGGTTCCATATGAGCGATCTTGATCGTATAGGAGGTTTGCCTGTAGTGATGCAGGAATTACTTGATGCGGGACATTTACACGGTGACTGCCTGACAGTTACTGGCAAGACGGTAGCTGAGAACCTCTCTCATCTTGCGGGAAGATCCGGAAGGCTTCCTGATCCTGATGGTAAGGTAGTGCATCCAATTACTGATCCAATTCACGATAAAGGTGGTATCGCTATATTGAGTGGATCACTTGCACCTGCCGGATCTGTTGTCAAAGTTGCCGGTCTTGGCGAGATGAGATTTGAGGGGAAGGCGCGCGTATTCAATGGCGAGCAGGGAGCACTTGATGCCATACTGGCTGGCGAGATAGAGCCGGGTACTGTTATCGTTATCCGTTACGAAGGTCCCAAGGGAGGGCCGGGTATGCGTGAGATGCTTGCAGCCACTGCAGCATTAAAGGGAGCAGGTCGTGGGGCAGACTGTGCTCTTATTACAGACGGAAGGTTCTCTGGTGGCACGTATGGCTTTTCGGTAGGGCATGTCGCTCCGGAAGCTGCTGACGGCGGTCCTATAGCTTTCGTACAAGATGGAGATATCATCGTCCTCGATGCAAATACAAACAGTCTCGATCTGCTTGTAGATGAAGCTGAGTTGGAGAGACGTCGTGCTGAGTGGGTATTGCCTGAGCCTCGTTATACTACTGGAGTGCTAGCAAAGTATGCTTCTCTGGTTACCGGTGCTGACAAGGGAGCAGTGACTGCACCAAAGTAGTGTACGGTAAGGGTTCACGGTTTGTAGCGTTTCTCGTGCCCACGTATCCTTCCTCGTTCGGCTTGGCTGAGTATAGTTTTACGTAACCGGACGATTTTTGGCGTTACTTCTACGTACTCGTCATCTGCTATCCATTCCAGGGCCTGTTCAAGCGAGAGCTTCAGGTGTGGTGTCAGCCTTTCTAGCTCCTCTGCTGTGGATGAGCGCATATTGGTCAGTTTTTTCTCTTTGGTAGGGTTGACATCCATCTCATCGGCTCTGGCATTTTCGCCAACGATCATTCCTTCGTATACCTCCTCAGATGGTCCTACGAATAGCGTCCCCCTCTGTTGTAGTGACATCAACGCATAAGTTGTAGTTATACCGAGACGGTCAGCTACCATAGAGCCGTTTTTTCTGGTACGCAACTCCCCGTGCCATGGCTCCCAACCGTCGAACACGTGATGTGGAATACCCGTTCCTCTGGTGTCGGTCAAAAACTCTGTTCTAAATCCGACTAGTCCTCTTGCAGGAATACGGTATTCAAGCCGTACCCATCCTGTACCATGATTGACCATTTCAAGCAGTTTCCCCTTACGCAGCGCCAGCAGTTGGGTGACGACGCCCAGGTAATCCTCTGGAATATCTATAGTGAGGTGTTCCATAGGCTCGTGCAATTTGCCGTCTATCTCTTTGGTGACCACCTGGGGTTTTCCTACAGTGAGTTCGAATCCTTCGCGCCGCATAGTTTCTACCAATACCGCGAGTTGCAGTTCGCCCCTGCCCTGTACTTCCCATATGTCAGGAGACGATGTGGGCAGAACGCGGATCGATACATTGCCTACGGTCTCGGCATCCAAACGTCCCTTAACCAACCTTGCAGTGAGTTTATCCCCGTCCTTGCCAGCGAGTGGAGATGTATTTATTCCTATAGTCATTGAGAGTGTCGGCTCATCTACTGCTATTGCTGACAATGGTCGTGGGTCATCCGGATCAGAGAGAGTTTCTCCTATTGATATATCTCCTATACCTGCCACAACTATAATCTCTCCTGGGCCTGCCTCATCTATTTCTATACGATCTAAGGCTTCGGTGCCATACAGTCCGGTCAACTTGACTCTCTCTACTGTTCCGTCAAGGCGGCACCAAGCCACCTCCTGACCTTGTTTGAGATTACCATTGTGTATACGACAAATTGCCAATCTCCCCATATAGGGACTCGCATCGAGGTTGGTGACGACTGCTTGCAGAGGGTAATCTGGGATAAATTTTGGTGGGGGTATGTATTGGATAATGGCATTGAATAGAGGCTCCAGATTACCAGTGGGAGTATCTGGTTCGAAGCCTGCCCAACCATCTCGTGCGCAGGCATAGAGTATGGGGAAATCAATCTGTTCTACAGTTGCATCGAGATCCAGGAACAGCTCTTCCACATCATGTACTACCTCTGTTATACGTGCGTCGGGGCGATCCACTTTATTTATTACTACTATGACCGGAAGTCTGGCTTGGAGCACTTTACGCAAGACAAATCTGGTCTGTGGTAGTGGCCCTTCAGAGGCATCAACTAACAACAATACTCCGTCTACCATAGTAAGCCCCCGTTCTACCTCTCCACCGAAATCAGCATGGCCTGGGGTATCCACTACGGTAATTTTTACATCATTGTATCTTACAGCAGTATGTTTTGCCAGTATGGTTATGCCCTTTTCTCTCTCAAGATCATTCGAGTCGAGTATGCGGTCAGCTATAATTGCACCGGATCGAAACGCTCCGGTCTGGCGTAACATTGCGTCTACAAGAGTAGTCTTGCCATGGTCTACGTGTGCGACTATTGCTATGTTCCTCAGGTCGTAGCGAAGGGAGATTTTTTTCTCCGGGTGATCAATGACAAGGTGATCATGTGAAGGGCGGTCGCTGACAAGATGGTCGTGTGTCGATTGGTTGTGTGTGTCCATATAAACACATCTTATCCTGTTATAGGCTATATGGCTATATTCCGTTCGTCCGACTTCTGATCAACTTTTAAGCTTGCGGATTGAAGGAGATGATCGGACATCCGAAGACCATATACGTATTTTTGCATCTACTGCGATTGCTTCATCGGTCGATACCATGACCGGATTGAGGTCTGCTTCCAGTAATTCAGGTATATCTGCTACCATGCGACCAAATCTGTGGATGAGCTCTTCCAGCTTGGGAACATTGCACTTAGGGGCTCCCCTGTAGCCAAATAACAAGGGTGAACCACGAGTGGAGAGTATCAGGTTATGAACATCTAGGTCGGTAAGTGGCAAGAGTGAAAATGAGCGATCTTCTAACAGCTCTACTGATATACCACCGGTACCAAACATCACCAAGGGGCCGAATAGGGGATCTTGCACTGCTCCCACTATTACCTCTACTCCATTGGCCATATGTTGCACAGTGGCACCCTTCATGGTACTACCTAGTTCATTGGCCATTTTAGAGTATGCTTGGGATACCTCGTATGGATTTTCCAAGTGTACGGCTACCCCACCTACATCACTTTTATGAACTATCTTCGTAGAATTTACCTTTAGCACTACTGGATACCCCAGTCGGTCGGCAGCCTCTAGTGCCTCTTCGGGGCTTGTTACCAATATGGTTGGTGCAACATTTATTCCATAGAATGAGAGCAACTTGGCGGCTGTGGGCATTTCCAGCCATCCTCCATCGGGATTGTCTTTCAACTCCTCTGCAACCAGGTCGGATGCAGATTTTATATCTATTCCATCTATGTCTGGTATGTTTCCTTCTGGTATATTTTTCCACTCCGTGTAGTTAGCTACCTTTGCAAGTGCTTGAGCTGCTAATTCTGGGTAGGGATACCATGGGATAGAGCGGGCAGTACCCCGTAGTGCCTCCAATGCCCCATGCGCGGTGAGAAAGTTGGCTAGTACTGGCTTGCTAGAGCCAGCAGCCACTTTGGCAATAGCTTTGGCTACATCACCTGCCTGTGTGACCAGTGGAGGGGTAAAAATAGTAATGATTGCATCTACCATCTCATCTGCAAGCAGTACCTCAAGTGCTTTTCTGTAGTCATCGGCAGTAGCGGACGCTACCATATCTACCGGATTTCCTACAGCAGCCTCGGCTGGGAGGAAGCTTCGTAGAATTGATTGAGTTCGAGCTGACAGCTCAGGAACTTCAAGTCCATGACCCTCACATGCATCGCTGCAGAGTACTCCTGGTCCACCAGCATTGCCCAATATGGCTACACGCTTACCAGCTGGTAACGGTTGATTTACCAATAGTTCGGCGACATCAAATAATTCTTGTAGTGTATCGACTCTGATCACTCCTGCCTGTTTGAATAGGGCATCGACGGCCACATCGGGAGTAGCCATGGCAGCAGTATGCGAACTGGCTCCTCTGGAACCTGCAGATGTGCGTCCTGCCTTTACGGCGATAATTGGCTTTTTACGGGATATGCGTCTGGACAGGGTGGAGAATACTCTTGGATTTCCGAATGATTCCAAGTACAAGAGTATGACATCAGTGTCTTGATCTTCCTCCCAATAAGCCAGTAGGTCATTTCCGCTTATATCTGCTTTGTTTCCCATGGAGACAAAGCTAGATATGCCGATACCGCGTTCAGATGCTTCTGCAAGAATAGCTATACCCAGACCCCCCGATTGTGACGAAAAGCCTACCCTGCCTCTTACTGGCTGATCAGGTGCAAAGGTCGCATTCATGGATACATCTGGGGAAGTGTTGATGACTCCCATACAGTTTGGGCCGACAAGCCGCATCCCGTGTATGTGAGCTCTTCTTACCAGGTTGCGTTCTGCTGCAAACCCGTTTTGGCCTGTCTCGGCAAACCCGGCTGATATGACTACTAGGCCACCTACGTGCTTCTTGCCGCAATCTTCTATGACATCAGCTACTAACGGAGCGGGCACAGCAATCACAGCCAGATCGACTTCGTCTGGAATATCCAGTATAGAGTGGTAAGCCCTTACACCACCGACATGCAGCGCTTCAGGGTTGACTGGATATATTGGTCCTGTGAACTCAGCGGTTAGTAGGTTCCTGAATAGTTCGTGTCCAATTGTTCCGGGAGTACGGCTTGCCCCTATTACTGCTATAGAGTTTGGCCGCAATATGCGCAGCATCGATTGGCGGGTTGCTATTCTGTCCCTTTCTTTGGCTGCGGCTATAGACGCTTGAGTTGGTTGTATAGGAAAACTTACGCTTACCACACCATCTGCGAACGTGGCGGTCCTGTCGAATCCGGCACCGGTGAACATCGAGAGCATTTTACGGTTGTTCGGTAGCGTGTCGGCTATGAATTCACTTACTCCTCTTGTATGTGCTGCTTCAGCGAGATATTCCAGCATGATTGTACCTATACCGCGACCTTGATGCTTATCGGTTACCAAGAATGCAGCTTCTGCCTCATTGGTACCTATTATTCTGTCATAACGTGCTACTGCAACTATTGTGTCATCCAGTATTCCCACCAGTGCGAGTCTGTCTGTATAATCTACATTCGTGAAATGCTCCCATTCTTTATCGCTAAGAGTACGGCGTGGGCTGAAGAATCTCATGTAAATAGTAACGTCGGAAAGGCCATCATATAGTGCCTTCATGGCATCTATGTCATCCGGCTTAATAGGTCTTATATGGATAGTGCCGCCGTCCTTTAGCACGGCATCGACATCAAACTCTACCGGATATCCAGGCGGTAGTGAGTCTTGTGGCTTGTCCAGCGTTCTATGGGATGCTTTGCCGGTTGGTCCATCCGGTAGTTTTTCTGGTTGCTCATTGGATAACTGATTTGTTTGCTCATCTGATGATCTATTTGACTGTTTTTTTGGATGTCTGTCTGGGGTAGTCGGCTTATCTGGGGTAGTAGTGTCCATATATACAATGATATATTCTTTTGCCTTGTTCCTATCTCGTCGGTTGCTTTATCCATGTCTTGTCTATCTTCCTGGTTGTCGCTTGGTGCGTGCATGGTCTGTACCTATATTTGTTTCCGTATAGGATATTCAACATGGATACGACT
Source organism: Actinomycetes bacterium (assembly GCA_021846725.1). Classification (GTDB taxonomy): domain Bacteria; phylum Actinomycetota; class Acidimicrobiia; order Acidimicrobiales; family JAMCPL01; genus JAMCPL01. The sequence goes on from JAJZWK010000084.1 coordinate 5,947, forward strand.
GATATTAACCAACTCTCCGTACTGGACATGGAGCAGGATGGACATACTGCAATTTTATGGTTGAACAGGCCAGAAGCGAGAAACGCCATGGCTCCACGATTTTTTGAAGAGCTACCGCTTGTCATGAAGAGGATCTCTTCAGATGAGGAGGTGAGGGTTGTAATCATTGCAGCCAGGGGTGAGCATTTCAGCGTCGGTCTGGACTTGAAGGCTGCTGCATCGGGTGGCCTTATGAGTATGCCGAGCAGCAATACTTCCATGGCTGGACGTGCAACCACTACCAGAGAGGCTATATTGCGCCTACAGCATTCAATCACCAGTGTTGCAGAATGTCCCAAACCTGTGATAGCTGTCATACATGGATACTGCATAGGAGGAGGGCTGGATCTGGCTTGTGCTTGCGACATACGTATTGCCAGTGAAAATAGTATCATATCGTTACGTGAGACTCGTATGGCTATGGTGGCTGACTTGGGGAGCATACAGCGCTTGCCATACATCATAGGCAAGGGTCATCTGGCAGAGATGGCGTTTACCGGTGAAGATATAGTCGCTTCCCGTGCGAAGGAGATTGGATTGGTGAATGACGTATACCCTGATAAAGAGGACGCCTTATTGGCTGCCCAAGAGTTGGCTGACAAGATCGCAGCAAATTCGCCATTGGCCGTACAGGGAGCAAAAGCAGTTATGTCCAGACACGAAAGCAGTTACATTGCTGAGGGGCTGGAATACGTAGCTACCTGGAATGCCGGTTTTCTAGCCTCTAACGACTTGGTAGAGGCTATGGCTGCGTTTATAGAAAAGCGGAATGCTCGCTTCACTGGCTCCTAATCCTAATAGTGCGTCATGGTGATAGTGCATGGAGAAATATTCTGTTGGATGTGAGTCTCTGTCCATCTGCTTTCTTCACATTACGGTATTTTTACCGTATCCTCTTTGTATCTGATTAGTACTACCATTGATTGTTGTGGATGAAGTAATTGCAACTGTGAACCCAGCTACTGGACAGATAGGTCCTGTATTCACTCCTTACAGCGATGCAG
>JAJZWK010000085.1 GCA_021846725.1 Actinomycetes bacterium
AGTATACGCGTCATATCGGGATGATTGGTAAATACTATGCCAAACATGTCAAATACCTCGCGTTCCATAGCCTCAGAACCGTGATACACATCATACAGAGTATCAATAGTAGGATCTTCCTCCGGTATTTGCACTCTCAGCTCGAATCTACGTGCTGCACTCAACGAAAGAAGGTGCACAACCACTTCAAATCGTTCAGGCTTTATCTGACCCGGCAATTCTCTGCCTGGCAAATGCAAGTAATCTACGGCTGTCAGATCCTCCAGCATCTCGCAGCCACCTTCATGCATTGCCCTCACTGTGCTCAAATAATTTTCTCTCTCGGGAAATAAAATAGTAGGTCGCGCAGTACCCGCCACCCTATGTATCGTACTTTGGACTACTTCGTCGAGTTGCTCTGATCGGCTTTTAGTCCCATCAATATCATCAAATGTCGTTGCAGCTTTGACTTCGGAATTTCCACCAGAGAGGCTCCCACCTTCAGCGTCACTGGTACCGTGAACGGTCGTTGTAACACTACTCATTTACCATAAACTCCATAAGCTTTAGACTCCCATGAACAATTTAACGCGGTGTCGCTACTCGCACCGCATTAGGAACTTCTTCTACCCATCCAGCAAGCGTATCGCCAGCCTTTTCTGAATCCGTTCCCTTTCTGCGCGTAATCTCTCCCGTTCGGATCTTCTCATGCAATGTCAGTATCGCATGCATCAAAGTTTCCGGAGTAGGAGGACAACCAGGTGCATACACGTCCACCGGAACCACTTGATCCACCCCCTGAACGATCGCATAGTTATTGAACATACCACCAGTGGATGCACATACTCCCATTGAAATCACCCATTTGGGCTCCATCATCTGGTCATACACCTGCCTGAGAACTGGAGCCATCTTCTGAGAAACACGACCAGCCACTATCATCAAATCAGATTGGCGCGGAGATGCCCGAAATACCTCCATTCCGAACCTACTTATGTCAAAATCAGCCGCACCAAGTGCCATCATCTCAATAGCGCAACATGCCAACCCAAAGGTTGCAGGCCACACACTACTCCGTCTGGCCCATTTCACCAGATCTTCAATCTTGCCGGTAAGAAAACTGTAACCCAGATCCTCCAAGCCCATATCAAGCAACCCTCCCGTGATCAGCGGAATCATCGTAAGACTCAGAAGCATGTCTTACCGATTCCTGTGCAGTTATCCGCTTGATGGTATTTTCCACCGTACGATCGCTGGCCGCAGGATGCCATTTCTTGATCGGACCCCAATCGAGTGCTCCATTGCTCACAAGGTAAAGAAACGTAACGAAGACTATTGCAGCAAAGACCACCACTTCGAGTAAGCCAAAGGTGCCGAGCTGCTTGTATACTACCGCCCATGGATATAGAAATACGATCTCTATGTCAAAAACGACAAAAATCATCGCTACCAGATAAAACCTGACCGGAAAACGCTGCGGAAGGTCTTTTGTCGGTACGATCCCACATTCGTAGGGAGCCAACTTGGCCCTAGAAGGCTTTTTGCGCGGAGCCAATATGCTAGACGCGACAAACGAGAGTCCAGCAAATAGAACTCCCAAGATAATCAAAACGAGTATCGGCAAGTACTGTACCATGTATATAGTTTTTATCACGTACGGGAGGTGCTTGGCACATCGAGAGCTTGATATCCATAAACTACCAGTTCAAAGCCTATTCAAGAAATAGCGTTTGATAAATGGTTTCAGGTCAGAAAAATCATTTAGGATGAATAGCATGGCTGTTTACTCGGAATCACATGTATACGACGTACTGATAGTGGGCGCAGGTCCTTCAGGATCATCTGCGGCTTACTGGCTGGCTGAAGCTGGTTATGATGTTGCAGTACTCGAACGAAAACACTTTCCTCGTGAAAAGACCTGTGGCGATGGCCTCACCCCAAGAGCAGTAAGACAACTCGAAGATATGGGTGTCGGCGACGCTCTCACTGGAGCACACAAATACTACGGTTTGCGCACCTGTGCCTATGGCAGGGAATTGGAACTGCACTGGCCAGAGCACCCCTCATTCCCTCCCTATGGCTATGTCATCACCCGACATGACCTAGACATGCTCGTAGCAGAGAGAGCGGTAAAAGCTGGGGCACACCTATTCCAAGAGACCGAAGCAATAGGGCCTATTATCGACACCTCGCGACCATCCGAAAGGATGTCTTCGTCCGAATCAGGCATACCTGTACAACCAGCACAAGAAGCTCTGCCAAGATTACTCGGCATCAGAGCGAAGGATGTAAAGAGCGGGCAGTTGGCAGATTTTAGAGCTCACTATATAATCCTCGCCGAAGGAACCGCCTCACGCATCTCCAGGGCTATAGGCGCTAAAAGAGATAAGCGACTTCCTCTTGGAATGGCGTTGCGTGGGTACTACCAATCTCCCAGACATGATGACCCGTTTATCGAATCTCATCTGGACGTACGAGACGAAAATGGAGACATCCTTCCAGGTTATGCCTGGATATTCCCCCTGGGTGACGGTCGCGTAAACGTCGGAGTAGGACTTATCACGACTTCAGGAAGATGGAAGGGAGTGAATACGTCCAATATGATGAACACCTTTATAAGCAATGCGCCTTCATCGTGGGAACTCTGCCCTGAAAATTCATGCGGCCCTGCCACTGGAGGACGTCTACCTATGGGACTGTCCACTGTATTAAAGTACGGTCCCAATGTACTCCTTACCGGCGATGCGGCAGGCTCCATAAATCCGTTTAACGGTGAAGGTATATCGTATGGATATGAGACTGGCAGGATAGCTGCCGCCTGCATAGGTAATGCCCTCTGCGGTGACGGCTCAGACGCTCTCTACGACTATGAAAACCGCCTCCAGGCTGCATATGGTGACTACTATAAGATAGGTCGTACCTTTGTAAAAATGATAAGCCATCCCGAAGTCATGCACAGGTGCGTACAACTCGGTATGCATTCCAAGCCTCTCATGGAGTGGCTACTGAGTATCATGGCAAATCTGTTACGCCCCGATAGCAACGCACCAGCAGAGTTTACATACAAACTCCTGGCTGCAGTGGCACGTGTTACCCCCGACCCCGAAGATTTCAAGATATCGCTCAACTGAATCCGGAGGCTTGAGAGTGGCATCGGGATGTGACGAATTATCTGGAGCACTCCAGTAAGATACGCCTAGCGATAGGCCTAGCATAAATGGAGACTTCTGTAGCGTCGGTGTGTGGTGAAACTGCTCTACCCTTGCGGGCGGGGCATTCTTGCCTCGAGTCTGATAAAATATAGTCATGGTGTCAAGGTGCCTGTAGTAGTATTCGGAATAAACCACGAGCATGCTCCCCTTGATCTGGTAGAAAAGGTAGCACTTTCCGCTCAGGGCATGGAGGGGATAGCAAGCTCTATCACAAAGAACGATGACGTATACGAATCTATAGTACTTTCCACTTGCCTACGAACAGAAATATACGCAGTTACCAGCCAGTTCCATGAGACCATAGATGCCTTTGCCGACATCATGACACATGCTACAGGCATAGACAAAGATCTACTCGATCAATACTTGGAAGTACGTTTCGATGACAACGCACTCCAGTACCTCTTCGAAGTGGCTGCCGGATTGAGATCTGCTGTTCCTGGAGAGACAGAAGTACTTGGTCAGGTAAGAAGGGCATTGAACGATGCTATAAAATATGGAACGGCCGGACCTATTTTGCGCTCTTTATTCCAGCACGCGATAGCCGTAGGCAGAGAGGTGCGTCTATCCACAGCTATTGCTCAGGGTACTACATCGTTTGCTCACATAGCCGCTGAACTCATAGCAAGTAACCTGCAAAATAATTTGAGCAAGAGCAAAATAGTCATCATAGGAGCAGGTGAAATGGGTGAGGGGGTAGCCACTGTTTTAGCAAATAAGTATGGTCCATTACATGAACTCATTATCTTGAGCAGGACGCCACAAAAAGCTAGAGACTTAGCCGACAGGATCACTACAAACGCTGATCAGACACACCTCAAAACAAACGGAGCAGGTATGGCAAACCTACCAGAACAGATTATGGGAGCAGATGCTATAGTGGTATCTGTAACGGGTAATTCAATTATTCTAAACCGCTCGACCATAGAAACAGCCCTCAGCAATGCTAAACAAGCAACCAATTCTGGTAGGCAAATGTTAATCATCGACCTCGGCATGCCAAAAAACGTAGATCCTCTGGTAGCTGATTTGGAGGGTATATCGTTATTCAATATGGGATACATAATAAATCACGCACAGAGAGTCCTAAAAGATCGCCGTGACGAATACGAAGCTGCAGGTAAAATCATAGAAAAAGGTATTGATACCTACCATAAGAATCAGATAGAAAGAGGTGCCACACCTGTAGTAACTGCACTACGAGACAAGATAGAGTCCATACGCAATGACGAGATTGCCAAGGCACGCAGCCGACACGGTAACAATGGCTTGGGCAACGACAACCTTAGCAGCACCCACAATGAAGACGATAAATACTGGGAAGATGTCGATCGCATTACAAAGCGAATTGTTGCAAAAATTCTTCATCAGCCAACCATATCTCTCAAAGAATCCATGGGCACCCCAAGGGGGGCGCACCTAATAGAAGCTGTAAGAGATCTGTTCGATCTGTGATTATTGTGATCAAAGTAAAACTGAACACAGTAAGAGACCCAGCAGCATAGTTATCACTAGTGAAACCATATAATTAGTCGATGCTTACTACCAGAACATCCTTAAAAATTGCAACCAGAAGATCACCACTTGCTATTGCTCAGGCAAACGAGGTTGCTGGAGCATTAGCCGAGTTAGCAGAATTAGAGGGATTGGATCGACTACCACCTTGCGAGCTGTTTCCGGTATCCACTGTTGGTGATGATTTAGAGGACGCTCCACTGAACAAAATTGGTGGTGAAGGAGTATTCGTAAAAGAAGTACAAGCTGCAGTACTCTCGGGAAAGGCAGATATAGCCGTTCATTCTGCAAAGGACCTTCCATCAGTAGAAGTTGCTGGCCTGATCATAGGTTGTGTACTCGAACGAGCTGATCCACGTGATGCCCTGGTAAGTGAAGTAGATTCAATATTTGATTTACCAGCCGGTGCTCTCGTCGCCACTGGATCTGTCAGACGACGCTCCCAGTTGTCGTGGATACGACCAGACTTGAACTTCTGTCAGATCAGAGGAAATATCCATACAAGACTAAGTAAAATGAAATCGTCAGCTAATGCAGGCATCATCGCTATGGCGGCTATAGAACGCCTGGAAATCGATGAATCGAATATACACCCCATACATACCTCTATAATGTTACCTCAGGCCGGCCAAGGGATTATTGCTGTCGAATGCAGGTCCAACGACCACGAAATTATAGAGTACCTCACACTCATAGACGATATGACCTCTCATTTGGAACTATTGACAGAAAGGGCTTTCCTGCGAACCCTCTCGGGAGGCTGCAATCTCCCGGCTGGTGCCTTAGCCACAGCATCATTCTCCAAACCCATTTTTCCAAGCAACCACAAAGAGACTAATCAACCACACCGTAAAACAAATAACGAATACAATAATCACAATGGCGCCATCATAGAAATAACAGGTATGATAGCCGGTAGGAACGGCAAGGCACTGATTAGGCAAAACTTAATAGGAATGAATCCAGAAGAATTAGGAGTTACATTGGCACAGGATCTACTTGTTCGGCAGGGAGGAGAATCACTCATGAACCTGGACAGGGAGTATTTATGACCGTTTATCTGGTAGGTGCAGGTCCAGGAGACCCCGGTCTCATTACGCGACGAGGCTATGAACTGCTAAGCCGTGCAGAAGTAATACTTTATGATCGATTGGTAGATAAAAGACTTCTTTTGGCCGCACGTCAAGATGCCATCTTGGTCTATACCGGAAAACAGCCCGGTCACACTGACCGCCAGCCAGACTTGAACGAACAACTAATCCGCTATGGGCGCTCTCATGACATAGTTGTACGCCTAAAAGGTGGTGACCCGTTTGTATTTGGCAGAGGGGGAGAAGAGGTTCAAGCACTGAACGAAGCGGGTATCGAGATAGAAGTTGTTCCCGGAATCACCTCAGCCATAGGCGTACTGACCTCAGCAGGAATACCGGCAACTTACAGAGGTATGGCTAGAAGTATTACTATTGTCACAGGGCACACTGGTACAAAAGAGATCAGCAAAGAGGCTCCACTGAAAAGCATAGTAAGTCCATCTGGCATCACCGAATATGATGAGACAGAAAACGCTGTAAAGGAGGACGGAGAAGACGATATAGACTGGAACTGCCTGGCAAAGCTCAAGGGAACGTTAGTAATACTTATGGGAGTAGATAATCGAGCCGAGATAGCATCACGCCTGATAGCAGGAGGGTTATCGAAATCTACTCCTGTAGCAGCAGTAGAAAATGGTACGACAGTATATAGCAGGACTGTACATACTACCCTGAATCACCTTGCGGGCATCAAGCTAAAGGCACCTGCCGTCATTGCAATCGGCCAAGTAGCTGCACTGGATCTAATCAATTCTACCCAGCTTCCTCTAAGTGGTCTGTCTATAGTAAACACCAGAAGTCGCAACCAGGCAGAACCGCTCAGCTCGCTACTAAGAGATGCCGGTGCAGAGGTAATAGAATTGCCTGTAATTACCTTCAAACCTCCCGATGACGGTGGCCTGGAACTGAGGCGACATGCCGCTTGGCTAAACCGTTACGATTGGATCGTATTCACCTCTGCCAATGCCGTAGAGGCATTTTTTGCATGTTTACGAGACGCTCGTGACCTAGGTGGCATACGCGTAGCTTCTGTAGGAACTATGACGGGAGCAGCACTTCGCGAACGTAACGTCGTTGCTGACATTATTCCAGATAGAGAGCAGAGCACGGCAGGATTGGTGGACATCATGCCAGCTGCAGGTCCTATAT
>JAJZWK010000086.1 GCA_021846725.1 Actinomycetes bacterium
TTGGTTAAATGGTTATTCTATTGTAGCTCCTTTCTCATATGCTTGTGCAACTTCTAAATGACTGGCTATACCTTGACGTTTACGGTCCTTCAAACGGTAGCTGTCACCTTTTATGTTCATCACCACGCCATGTTGTAGCAAGCGATCCAGGATTGCAGTTGCGAGAACCGAGTCTCCAAAAAGTGACCCCACTCCTGGAAGCCCTGAGAATGGATGAGGCAGCACAACTACTGGGGATTCGATAAATCCTGGTGATATCCGTGCGTGGCATAGTTCTATTCCCTATACCGTAACGGCAGCCAAGGCTTATAGGTTGATGTCATCCATCATGCGAATGGCGGTACAAGACGAGATCATCTACCGTAATCCCTGCCAGGTAAAGGGTGCCTCACAGGAAAAATCATCAGAGCGCCCTACGGCCTCAATAGCCGAGGTTGATGCGTTAGCTAAGGCTATGCCGGAACATCTCTCTATTGCGGTATTACTGGCAGCCTGGTGCCAACTACGCCGCGGAGAGATACTTGGCCTTAGACGAAAAGATGTGGACTTACTACATGGAACACTTAGCATATCTAATACCAGGATATTCACGATGAACGGTATAGCCGTCGAGAAACCACCAAAGACAGCAGCGGGTATACGGACACTTGCTATACCGAGTAATATCCTCCCAGTGCTTGCAAGCCACCTTGACCGTTACGTAGATCCAAGTCCAGATGCCTACGTGGTGGTAGGAGAGAAAAGCGGACCACAGCGGCCTTGTGTACTGCGACGGTCATGGAATAATGCCCGTCGTGCAATAGGCAGAACAGACTTGCACCTACACGACTTACGCCATAGTAGGCTTACCTGGGCTGCCGCTACGGGAGTCACGACCGCGGAACTTATGCACAGAGCTGGCCATAGTTCTCCTACCGTCGCTATGCGGTACCAACATGCCACACAAGATCGTGACAAGGCATTGGCAGATGCTCTTGGTGAGCTTGCGACGGTAACACAGATTGGCGCGCGCGATAAACGCGCGATGAAAGTGTATCCAAAGGATGTGTGAATAATTGCAAGCAACAACACACCCCTGTTTACCAGGGAAAATACCGGTGTCGGAGGGGGGACTTGAACCCCCACGCCCTTGCGGGCACCAGCCCCTCAAGCTGGCGCGTCTGCCTATTCCGCCACTCCGACCAGTGACATACCCATACGTAGTGATCCCCATAAGTGTAGCACGAAAAACTAGTCAATGATTATTTGCAACCTTGGTTGCCTGCACTGCAAGTATCTGCCATTCCGCAAGGTCAAAAAATGGCCCCGGACCATCTACATCGCTGCTGACCCCTGCTATCCAATTCCTATGAACTGTTATAACCGGTATGGTGAATAAGGGAAGGGATGGCATATCATGCCATAACAACATATCTACCTGCTGGTATACGGGGGCAGATCGCATTGGGTTCATATGTCTCTCAGCACGAGAGAATAAAACAGATACTGCCGGATCGTAAAAGTTGTTTACATCTATACGACTCCCATTACCATACACCAAAGGCAAACTTCCATCCTGTGGAGATGAAGGAATAGAATACCCTGGAGATGTGGAAGATGCAGAAGGTAATGGTGGAGATGCAGGGGATACTGAGGATACAGAAGATGTAGATACAGGGGATGAGGGAGAGGGAGAAGAGGATGAGGATGAGGGAGAGGTAAGAGAGGAAGGCAGAGGAGTATACATACCCTCCATGCGAGATGGAAATGGTCCTGTCTCTACGGGCATAAGAACCATAGTATAGTCACCGGACGGTATAATACTGTTATCCAGAACCGACTGAGCTACAGGCAGGGTTCTAACTTCAAATCCTGCCGAATACAACTGTGACGCTATTAACGTACCGGCCTGATTGGCCCACGGATCATTGACATTCCAGGCAATGCTCAGCACCACCGGAGAAGCATTTAGCATCCAAGTGCCTGCCCCAGGTAGTCCAGGCGGCGCAATCTTCATACCAAGCGCTCGGAATAAGCTGGAGGCATCCTTGGGATGGGGGTGATTATAGCCAGCACTATCCGCAACATATCCGGATTGGCCGTTTGCATACAGATAATTGTCGGCAGGGGCACTACCAGGCAATATAGGATCTACCACCTGTGATACCAGGCCTGGGCGGTTGATTATTTTTGCCAATCCATCCCTAAATGGCAGTGAGCTAGTCAGTTGTCCTGAAGCCAGGTTGAACAGCATTTGCATCTCTTCCGGTCCCTGCCGCACCATACTCGTAGCATTGCCCTGCATCGTAACTTGAGCTAAGGAGTTCTGATCAAAGGCATCCAGATACGCAAGATCGTATGACGATGATTGTAGGGTAGCATTTGCATTTGTTCTTAACCCCTCTATGACGATTTTGGATACACTGGGAACCGCCCCCCACCAACGAGGATTACTCTCCAGTACGATATTCTGCCCTGGAGTGAACTCAACTACCTGGAATGGGCCGGCCGACACCAATGGGTGAGTCGGACTGGCCACTAGGGCACTATTGAGAAGAGGAAACTCCTGACCGATACCTCCAGATACACCAGATAAGGATGCCTGTCCATTACCCACATTACTCGCCAAGCCGTTACTCGCACTGATTACTCCACCCGTACCACTTGCACTACCCGTGCTACCCGTACCACTTGTACTACTAGCCCTCGCCAATCCGCTACTCGCACTGGTTGTACTGGTTGGATACAGGCTACTCGGTAAAAGATTGTTGAATAAACCACTCCACTCTCCATACGGCTTTTCAAACACTACAGTAACGGTCTTTCCTCCAGGATTACCTGTAACGGAAGCAATATCACGATACCCAATATCCGGCCTCCAGCTACTAGACATCATGACAGCATGCCACAACCGAATAAAATCCTCAGCAATCACGGGCTTACCGTCAGACCACACTGCGGAAGGGTTTATGGTATAGACAACTGTTTCAGGATCAAGCTTTGTAACTACCGCACTAGACACTACCGACGTATCCAACTGCGGGATATTGCCTGGCATGACGAGAAATGGTGATGGCCATATCAAAGAATCAATCATTTTACTCGCGTAACTCTCACCTACCTGTAAATGACTATCCAGGGTCATCGGCACACTACCGACTAGCACCGTCAGCGCGGCATGATCCTCTTTCACCAACTTAACAGTAGCTGTCGTTGTAACATCTCTCTTAGTTGAAACATGTGTAGCAGTACCACAGGCTGTCAACACCATTATCAAAGATAAAATACCAGACAGATGTGCTACACGATACCTATCAAGGTACCCAGACGTGAACCTCTTCGCTCGTGACAACGAAGCTCTTGACAACGGAAGTTGCGCTATCGATCGGCTCAAACACCCTCGCTAATCTCTGTAACACCGGCTGCATCAGTATAAGGGATCTCGACCTCCTCGCAAGCTACTCCCGGACCGCACCACCTGCAAATCACCTCCACTATATTCTTGGAGATGATTTCCTCGTCCTCTATATGCAACTCACCACCTATCTCATAGTGATAAAACGATTTGCTGCGAGTATCTGCAATCACATCAAACCTGGTTAAATTACCGCATCCCGTGCATCTATAACGTTTTTCGCTCATACTAAAGCTAGCCTATCAGGATTCCGTATTGCAGTTTACGCGATACATGATCCACGCCTCGCCCATGCCCATGCTCCAAATCCTGTGGATGCTCTGTAGCATGTTCTGCAACGTACAACAAAACCAGATAGAATTATTTAATTATGCTAAGAGCAAGGGAGGAATCCACCGGCACCATTAATAGCGTTGCATCAGCTAATAGAGCTAATAGCACTACAGCGATGCCCATCTATGGAGAGTCGACACATGAATATGGAAGATTCATCAACCGCGAGCTCTCTTGGCTGGAATTTGGCTGCAGGCTTCTCGACTTGGCAGATGATCCTTCACTGCCACTCATGGAGAGGGTCAAGTTCCTGGCTATATTCTCTGAGGGTTTGGACGAATTCTACCAAGTGAGAGTAGCTGGTTTAAAAGATCAGGTAGATGCCGGACTTCGCTCCAGATTGCCAGACGGTATGAGGCCACAAGAAGTCCTCTCTGCCATAAGGAAAAGGGTAATCGAACTTGTAGACAGACAATCCGATATATTACTTTCGAGGATTATACCTGAACTGCGTAAAGCAGATATAGACCTTACAGCATGGTCAGACTTGGATAGCAGTGACAAAGAATACCTTGTGCAGGTATTTGAACGCGATATATACCCTGTGTTGACACCACTGGCTGTAGACCCGGGACATCCATTCCCATATATATCCAATCTGTCACTCAATCTGATAGTAAAAGTAGAAGATCCAGTCGCTGGGATATACAGAGTTGCGAGAGTAAAGGTGCCCCCATCATTACCAAGATTTATTAGTACACCTGATGGGAAGCACTTTGTTCCGCTGGAACAGATCATAGCTGCTCAGTTGGAAAGGCTATTCCCACAAATGACTATTGGCGAGACTTGTGCTTTCAGAGTTACCCGTAATGCTGACCTTATTGTGGCTGAAGATGAAGCAGACGATCTACTGGTAGCCGTAGAAATGGAACTGAGAAAGCGGCGTTTTGGTAGTGCGATACGGCTTGAAATCTCAAGTGGCATGTCACGTGACTTGGTCGACCTACTACTGGAAGAGTTGGATCTCACAGACGAGGATGTATATGAGACTGCTGCTCCATTGGAGATGACCGGGCTTTGGCTGCTGTATGCTATTGACAGGCCAGACCTACATGACGAAGCATGGACACCAATGACTTCTTATCCGCTTGCAGACGCAGGTAATCAGCCTATTGATATCTTTTCCATACTAGCTACACGTGACATACTAGTTCAACACCCATACGATTCATTCACTACTTCGGTAGAGGCCATGCTGTCCAGAGCAGCTACCGATCCCAATGTACTATCGGTCAAACAAACTCTTTACAGGACATCAGGAGATAGTCCAATCATCGCTTCTCTGATCGATGCCGCTGAAGCCGGAAAACAGGTAGCAGCCGTCATCGAACTCAAGGCACGCTTCGACGAAGAGAACAATATCAACTGGGCCAGAACACTTGAAGAAGCTGGAGTGCATGTAGTATACGGTGTCCCGGGACTTAAGGTACACTCTAAGATACTCCTTATAGCACGTCGGGAGGAAGACGGCATACGTCGCTACTGTCATGTAGGTACCGGAAACTACAACCCCAAAACAGCACGATCATATGAAGACATAGGACTCTTCTCCAGCGATCCTGTGCTGACCAGAGATATAGGAGATCTGTTCAATTACTTAACGGGCTTCTCCAAACACGTCGACTACGAAAAGCTGATAGTCTCCCCCGTAAAAACCAGGAAAGTCATACTTGAACTCATAGCCAATGAAGCCAGCAAGGCAGATGAGGGAAAGATTGTTATCAAGGTTAATGGACTCACAGATGTCGAAATAATAGATGCTCTATACGATGCATCTCAAGCAGGGGTATCTATAGATTTAATCGTACGAGGGGTATGTTCGCTGCGACCACAAATTCCCAACTTATCTGAGCGAATAACCGTGAAGTCAATAGTAGGAAGGTTCCTGGAACATTCCAGAATATACGCATTTGGTCAAGCTGGCTCACCCGCGAGAACATTGCTAATAGGATCAGCCGATCTGATGGAGCGCAATCTGGACAGGCGTATAGAGGCTCTCGTTCCCGTCAGTGATGAGGACGCACGGGAGCGTTTGGAAAAGATACTCTCATTATGCCTCAAAGACAATCTCAACTCATGGGTACTCGACGGCAATGGAACATGGACAAGAATCCGCAAAAGGTCAGGGATAACGACCGAACATCCTGATACGAAAAAAGTACCTACTGAAAGGTTCAATGGGGATACATCTCGGGTTGGTGCTTCTCCAGCAAACGGCACAGCAACAAGTCCAAATGGGACAACAATAAGGCCTGCATTCAAGGCAGAACTATCCGATACCCCAGTAGGATCATCTGATACAATAACAGAATTATCCGCTAGTCAGACCGATTTCAGCGTCCAGCAAGCTCTGGAACAGCTAGCACTGGAAAGAGCGCGTAAGAGAAGAGATCTGGCTGGTGATCCGTCCTACAAATGACCATGAGCTCACGCCAGACAGATGAGCGTACTTTATCATACTTTATAAAGTATCCCTAAAGCATACCTTAATAAGCTATCAGCATACCCGAATAGTCGCCATACCTGAATAATTATGCCGCGTACGTAAGATACCTGATACTTGGTATAATTTCTAATGCAATGAAGTTATTCAAAAGAGAGCAATTAAGAGAGCAACTACAAACTCCAATTGCCAAAGAACCCACTCAAGATGAGAAGAGCAAGAGGCACCATTGGGTACTGATAAGCTCGATGGGAACTCTGGCTTTGTTGGTAGTAGCAGGGGGTATCTACCTAGCAGTCGAGTGGCCGCGTGCAAGTCTTGACTCCGCTCCCGGCGTTCTGGCCAAGCTGGATACCTCTGGAGCAAGTAGTCGTCTTGTGTCGGCAAGTGCCCAGTACAATGGTCACTTGGTCAAACTAGTTGACCGTAATGGCAGTTTTATACCTTCATCTCAGGTACCTACCTCCACAAAAATCGAACTCACCGTCAAGCTACAGAAGCCGTCATGGATCAGCTGGCTGGCCGGTAGGAGTGATACATTGACAAAGCAGGTTACCACTCCATCGGCGCGCCTTCTCTCTAGCGTAATTACAGCCAAGCCTGGCCAAGCAGTATATGCCATATTC
>JAJZWK010000004.1 GCA_021846725.1 Actinomycetes bacterium
CCCATCCAGCAAGTAAAAGCACTATTACTGCTACGAACAGCCCTATGATTTGATACACGACATCCACACTCCTAATATACCATATCCGTTAATCCATACCTTCCTGTAATATCGGCAATCGGCTCAGTCGGCCAGCTGGCGAGTCCAGGCACATCCATGCACCCCTGTACCTCATTTGGTCTCGCCAGCTCTACTCAGCCGAACTCATGCTGCTTGACTACTGAAACCTATTCGCTACTTAAACTGTTCAAACTGCTTATCATATACCAAGTAGCCTGCTTTCCAAAATGGTGAATAAGTTTGCCAGTGCCTCTACTTCATGCATGTAGCCAATTGTTGCCAGCCTGTCCCTGGCCGATGCTATTACCGAACAGGCTTCAAATGCCTCCTGCTTATCTAGCAATACCATGCTGGCAAAGCGTACTCTGGTTACACCATCTGGCAGTGGATCGTGCCCAGTATACACATCCGTCTCACAATTGTTACGCATCGTAGGTACCTCCTCGTGCGCACATGTCGTATGTATATCATCTGTATGCATATCAGCCAGTAGCGCAGTCGTGGCAGCATAGTTCATTTCGATATACTTTCCAACTCTCTGGAATCGTCATCACTCGACAGCACATCAGATGACTTTCTGGGCTTTTTTGCCGCTCCTTTTGTGGATCCAAATGTCTTATCCTCTCCTTCATCAGAGCTTGTAGGTATATGATCATGTAATGTAGTTTCATCAGATGAGGAGATATCATCTTCTATCGTATCATCAGATTCATGATCTACTTGTTCAAGTCTGTCTATACGTAACACCTCTGCAGTGGCAAACCTGAGCGAAGGACCTACCTCATCTGCTATTACTTCGACCTTATATCTCCTTTCACCGTCGTCATTCTCCCATGTACGTTGCTCCATCCTACCGGTCACTATTACACGCATACCCTTTGAAATACTCAATGCTATGTTCTCAGCTAGTTCCCGCCAACAAACTATATCGAAGAACGAGGTTGCTTCTTCCCATTCATCACTGGTTCGTGACTTCCATCTCCTTGTAACCGCTAACCCAAAATTGGCGGCTGCCTGGCCATCTCGTGTATAGCGTATCTCGGGATCACGGGTAAGGTTCCCGACCAATGTAGTGTTGTTTGTCATATACTTTCTCCTTTTTATATTGCATTTTCTACTGTTATATCTCTTAGCGCTATACCGAAACAGACTGCCATATCACAGAGATATCGAGATATCGCTAAGCCGTAGCCTGCAATGCTTGCCCATACCGGTGGACACAAACATTTATGACTACACGGGTATTATCCTCCTGGCACATTGCTGTAGTCCTTGCTGATTACCTTGCTGAAGGGATGGATGGAATAGTTGTTGAAAATGTTACCTAAGTGACTGGTGGCAAACGCACGATTCTTGGGAATCTCCGCACACATAGAGTAAGGGCATGTTGGTCATAAGGACGCGCTGGTCAGGGGTTGGGAGCGTGGGAAAGAACCTTACTACGATACAATATCTTGTGTTCAATTTATATTGAACTTTTGGCTACCACCTGGATTGTTCATAACTATCCTCCTTGGTTAGTTGTCGTTCTTATTGTCAATGCTTTGCCGTACGAGCTAGGATTCACTGATGGAATGTCTTTTTCAGGAGGAGCTTGGCTCTGGAAAAATCTGCCCTCATCTCGGCAACGACAGTAGCGCCGCCTCTGAGTGCTGCTGCTGGATGGTAGGTAGGTACCAGGTAGTATATGCCATCTTCTTCGTTAGCTGTTTCTGTCGCTTGGCTGTTGTCCTCTTTACTGTGTACAGGTATATTTGTCCGAGAAGTGAATTTCCTACCAATTTTACTGATGTCAGACTTTACTCTCGCATATGATCTGCCTCGTGCTTTCTTGATACCGTCTGTCGTTCCAAGTAAAAGGCGGGTAGCAAAATTACCGAGCGTGATAATTACCAGGGGATCTATCTCTCTTATTTGTCCTTCAAGAAATGGTCGACAGGCAATAATCTCCTCTTCCAGCGGGTCACGGTTATTTGGTGGCCTGCACTTTACCACATTGCCTATATAACATTGCGATCTATCTATGCCGAGTTCCTGTTGCATGAGCTGGTCGAGTAATTTCCCTGACCTACCTACGAATGGTTCTCCTGCTATGTCTTCTTCCCTGCCTGGCCCTTCTCCGACAAACATCAGCTCTGCATTGGGATTTCCCACTCCGAATACAACGTTTGTCCTGTGATTGGCTAGTTGACAGGCAGTGCATGCCATAGCCTGATCTTTTATAGAATCAAGGGTGTTCATTGAACTACCTGGCTATGCTGGTATTCTCGCCCATGACTGGAGCCAATGGATTGCAGGGTACTTTATGGATAATAATCATATTGCGATTATGATCATGATGTATATGATAACGATCTCTTGGCGAGTGTTTGTAACATTTTAGCCAGGTCGCCCGGACGTTCCAACATACTCATATGACCACATCCAGGTATGACATATAGCTCTGAATTGGTAATACGTGCAGCTATGCGACGAGCATACCAGGGGGGCGTCAGTATATCAGATGAACCAACCAAGATTGAGGTGGGCATTTTGATAGTGTGCAGTTGACTTGAAATATTGAACTTTACGAGAGAGGAGAGGATCTCTGTTACCCATGAGGGTGGAACAGCTCTGATTATGTCTTCAGTCAGACACACATGGGCTGGGTCGGGAGATTTTCCAAAAGCCATCCTAGTGGTCCAGTAACTTAGGTCACCCTTGGGGATAAAGTGATCCTTACGTCGTGATGCAGTTTTGAGTAGGCTGTCTATTCCTATCGTCAGTGGTTCGCTAGCACTCTCTATACCTGGTATCCTGACCAGTTGATCGGCAGCAGTAGAGGTAAGGGCAAGAGCTGAGACTCTCTCGTCTGGGGCATTGGAAGCGAGGTTTACTGAGTATTCCATGGCTACCATTCCTCCCATTGAGTGCCCCACGAGAATAACATCTCGTAGATCCAATTCTTCGAGGACGCTTTTCAGATCCATGGCCATCCTGTACGTTACCGGACTTCCGATGCTGCTTTCTTTATTTTCTTTATTTTCGATCTCATAGATCTCCTTACCGAATCTGTCTGTTCCGGGTACAGAGAGTCCATGGCCGCGTTGATCCAGAGCGACTACGCGGAAGTCTTCAGAGAGTTCGCGCATCTGCAGAGCCCATATGTCTGCACTGAGAGTTACACCATGGAGAAGTACTATAGGCCGTCCCTTTCCTTTTTCTACAACATGAATCTTGGCTCCATCATTCGTGCTGATGGTGTGGTGTGTTACGTCATCCGGCATGATCGGACGATCGCTTGCAGGCAGGTTCCTGGCGCATGATACCTTATTGTGCTGTATGGCCCAACTTATGGCAATAGCCGCACCACTTCCAAGCAGTGCCAGTGTCTTTGATGTGCGGTGATCTTTCATGGAATACATACTATCAAAACAGGGTGTGGAACGGATAACCTGCGACTTCATATACACAGCGGTTATGTAGTTGTAGCAGTTCTGTAGTTGTAGGGCAGTGCTACATACTATGCGACCGGATAGCTCAGCTAAATATCTTGAAAAACGGTATGGTTATATGAAGATGGAGAAATACTCGAAAAGCGATTGCAAGTTATGGAATTAAGTTCTGGTGAAAATGGCGGCATACTACGTCGTGCTGGTTGTCCAGATACTGTAGGTGAGAACATCGCGGGTGATATTGGATTGTCTAGGAGGTATGTTACGCACTCTGCCGAAGAGACGGAGCAGTTGGCGGCTGTTGTAGCACCCCTACTGGAACCAGGAGACATGGTATTGCTGGATGGCCCTCTGGGAGCTGGGAAGACTACTTTTGTGCAGGGAATAGCCAGGGCAATGGGTTACACTGAGGATGTGACAAGTCCTACGTTTGCACTGGCACACTATTATAGACATGACATAGGAGATGCCAGTAAAGGCGATAGAAGGATGCTCGTACATGTAGATTTGTACAGGATGCAATATCCGGCGGAGCTGTTGGATCTTGCGTTGGACGAGGAGATGGACTCTGGGGCTGTAGTGTTTGTAGAATGGGGAGGTGAAGGGCTTGCTGTGCTCAGACCCGATCATCTGGATGTGACTATATTGCCTGATGCTGAATATAGCGAGAGAACCATAGTGTTCAGTTCCAATAGCGCAGGCTGGCAGGATAGGATTGCGACAGTCGCAGATGTACTATCGCGATGGGAGGTGTAAATTGATAATACTTGGCATAGAGACATCTGCCGACAGTAGTAGTGTATCTTTGGTAGATGAAAATGGATTACTGGCCGAGATGGTCGTAGGGCACTCCAGAAGGCATATAGAAACCGTTACGCCAGGTATTGAGGCGCTCTTGCGGGTAGTGAACATAGATATATCTAATATCGATGGTATTGCTGTAGATGTAGGTCCTGGTCTTTTTACCGGTTTACGGGTCGGAGTGGCTACAGCAAAGTCACTCTGTTATGCACTGGGCATCAAGGCAGTTGCGCTTAGTAGTCTAGAGGTGTTGGCTGGGGGAGTGCTACGTGCCGTTCACCCAGGGTGTTTGCATGACTGGATAGTGGTACCTGTTGTAGATGTAAAGAGGGGTGAATTGTTCTGGAACACTTATGTGGTCGATGGAAGTTTGCCATACGGGTCTGCAGTCTCTGGTAATGGGGTACCTAGTGTTGCTGCTCTGGTCAATGGTGGAGGTGGCACCGAAGTGAGTGGCACCGAAGTGAGTGGCACCGAGGTGGGTGATGCCGAAGTGAGTGGCACTGAAATGGGTGATGCCGAAGTGAGTAGTGCCGAGGTGGGTGGTGCCATTGCTGACAGTGTCGGCAGTATCGTGGGTAATTCTTCTGACGTTGTTCACCTGGTGGCGACAGGACCTCCAAGATTGTCTTCACCCAGGAAGTTGGTCGACTTTCTTGTTGCGGCGACTCAATTGGATGGTTTGCAAAAAAAGATTTTTATAGCCGGTAGCGGTGTGTTGAATTATTCTGAAGAGTTCATGCCGTTCCAGGCACATGGGGTGGTCTTGAGTACTCCGCTTCTGGCTACGCCGTCTGCTGGTGTAGTCGCCTCTTTGGGGCTAGAAAGATTCATGATAGGGCAGTATAAAGATTACGATGAATTGATTCCTCAGTATGCAAGAGAGCCTGATGCAGTTGTAAACTGGAAGCGTATAGACACTGCCAGGTCGGGTACGCAGGTTGTCTCATAGGTTAATACGCTGGTAGAGCATGAGCACAAGACATGCAGGTAGCTGATAGATAGATGGCAATCAAAGCATCTTCCAACTTAACTATAGCTGCAATGCGGAGAAGACATTTGCGTGCTGTGTTGGCGATAGAAAGGGACAACTACGTCGCGCCATGGCCTGCTGCCAGCTTTGTATCCGAGTTGTTGCAGACGAATAGCAGGTACTATATCGTTGCAATGTATGGTCATTTGCTGGTCGGATACGGAGGGCTTATGGTCATAGATTCAGAGGAGGCACATATCAATACTTTGACTGTAGATGTGCATCATCATAGGCGGGGAATAGGTACGGCATTGTTGATGGATATGGTCAAGGAAGCGATAGATCGTGGAGTAAACAACCTGACTTTGGAGGTAAGAGCCTCGAACGAAGCTGCTCAGGCTTTATATAGGAGGTTTGGGTTTGTCCCTGTTGGGGTGCGAAGGGGGTATTACGAGGAGACCCATGAGGATGCCATAATAATGTGGGACAACTCGATAAGAGATCCTGAATATGCTAACCGATTGGCGTTGATAGAGAGTAGGTTAAGTAGGCTGTCCCCCAAATGATAAGGCGGGAATCAATGGTTGTAATATGATTATACTTGGCATAGAGACGTCGTGCGATGAAACGGCAGCAGCTGTGGTCACGGGAAACGGGGAGATACTTTCATCGGTCGTCTCCAGCCAGGTGGATCTACACTCTGTATATGGGGGAGTTGTACCCGAGATAGCTAGTAGAGCGCACATTGAACTGTTGATTCCGGTGGTGGATCAGGCGCTTAGAGCAGGAGCAACTGCCAGTGGAGTCAAGGGAGCAACTGCCAGTGGAGTCAAGGGAATATCAGCAGAGATGGCGGTTCCCGATGTCGTTGCAGCTACTGTCGGGCCAGGTCTGGCTGGAGCCCTGCTTGTGGGAGCCAGTGTAGGTAAGGCACTCTCACTGGCCTGGGGAGTTCCATTTGTCGGGGTGAATCACTTGGAAGGTCATCTGTTTGCGGCATTATTAGATCATCCGGATATAAAGTTCCCGGTAGCAGTACTGTTGGTATCGGGAGGGCATACCCTGCTTATGTCTATGGATGCTCCAGGGAATTACCGGCTGCTTGGACGTACCGTCGACGATGCTGCCGGTGAAGCCTTCGACAAAGTGGCTCGTTATATAGGATTGAGTTACCCGGGTGGTCCGGCTATCGAAAATGCCTCACGGGGTGGCGACCCGGACTCTATAGAGTTACCTAGACCGATGATGGAAAGGGGATTGGATTTTTCTTTCAGTGGGTTGAAAACGGCTGTAGTCAGGGCGGTACAGGCTCACCCAGAAATTGGGACTGAAGATGTTGCAGCGGCATTCCAAAAGGCGATAGTAGACGTACTCTGTGCAAAAGTGATGAGAGCGGTTGTCATCCATGGTGCCTCGAGTGTATGCCTGGCGGGCGGAGTAGCAGCTAACAGCCATCTAAGAGAGGAATTGACAGAGCAATGCGACGCTATCGGCATACCCTGTTACCTGCCATCAAAAGAAATGTGTACTGATAATGCTGCTATGATTGCGGCAGCCGGTAGCTGGCAACTGGAGCATATAGGGCCGTCCAGCCTGAGCATATCGATTGACCCGTCAATGCCGATACCGATGTTATAAGTGTGTTACAAGTGGTCTGTCCCGTAAATAACCATTGGTCCCCACCGACACTATTGGTTTCTACCGGTCAGATGACGCCTTTGACCTGCTTGATTGTATGCTGAATTATGGTTCAAGGGTCGGGGCGGCCAAGGATGCCGAATAAATCAGACCAAACATTGAATTTTTGTGATTGACTGTGTAGCGAAATCGCGCTATAATTAGCACTCGATAGGTAAGAGTGCTAATTGTAACAGCTGTATGCAGGATATGTGTATACTGATTGATGGAGCATTCTTCACCTTGAGTATAGCCCTTGCGGGCGAGTAAACGCAGTATTGGAAAAGGTAAGGATAATTAGCATATAGGAGGCTAAACAGACATGAAACTTCAACCACTTGACGACAGGATTGTTGTTCGTCCAGGAGAGTCAGAGGAGACCACAGCATCTGGTCTGGTAATACCGGATACCGCCAAGGAAAAGCCACAGCAGGGCGAAGTAATAGCTGCAGGTCCGGGACGTCGGTCAGAGCAGAGCGGTGAGATAATACCATTGGGTGTATCGGTTGGAGATACGGTAGTGTACTCCAAATATGGTGGTACGGAGATTACAGTCGATGGAGAGGATCTTTTGATTTTGTCCAGTCGTGACGTATTGGCGATTGTCACCAAGTAACCTGGCTACAGGTATAGCAGATTGAAGTAGCCATTGAGAGGATATTGAACAATGCCAAAAATATTGAATTATGATGCACAAGCCAGGAAAGGTCTTGAAGCTGGGGTGGATAAGCTGGCCAATGTTGTCAGGGTCACCCTTGGTCCCAAAGGCCGCAATGTTGTCATCGACAAAAAGTGGGGAGCACCTACTATTACCAATGACGGCGTGACGATAGCAAGGGAGGTCGAGCTGGAAGACCCCTTTGAGAACATGGGAGCGCAGCTTGTAAAGGAGGTGGCTACCAAGACAAACGATATTGCAGGTGATGGGACAACTACGGCTACAGTCCTTGCCCAAGCGCTTATTCATGAGGGATTGCGTAATGTGGCGGCAGGTGCCAATCCGATTGCGCTCAAACGGGGGATTGACAAGGCTGTTGCTACGGTAGTCAAATCGATTGGCGAGCAGGCCAAGGAGATATCCTCAAAGGATGAGATAGCTCAGGTTGCCTCTATTTCAGCTGCCGATCAGGCTATTGGGGAAGTGTTGGCAGATGCTATAGATAAAGTCGGCAAAGACGGTACGGTTACTGTAGAGGAATCCAATACTTTTGGAATGGAGCTTGACTTTACTGAGGGAATGCAGTTTGATAAAGGATACCTGTCACCTCATTTTGTCACCGACGCTGAGCGCCAGGAGGCGGTACTGGAGGATGCGTATGTGCTGATAGTAAACTCAAAGATAAGTTCCATGCACGATCTTCTTCCTGTACTGGAGAAGGTCATGCAGTCCGGTAAGCCCCTGCTTATTATTGCAGAGGATGTAGAAGGTGAAGCTCTGGCTACCCTGGTGGTGAACAGGGTGAGGGGTATATTCACTTCTGTGGCAGTAAAGGCTCCTGGGTTCGGAGAACGCCGTAAGGCAATGCTTCAGGATATTGCCATACTTACCGGTGGCCAGGTGATTTCAGAGGAGATAGGGCTCAAGCTCGATGGAGTTACCCTTGACCTCCTCGGTAAAGCTAGGCGAGTGGTCGTCACCAAGGATGACACTACGATAGTGGATGGTGCTGGTAGCGATGACGACATAAAAGGCCGCATAGCTCAGATAAAGAGAGAGATCGAGGAGACGGACTCCGATTGGGACAGGGAAAAGTTGCAGGAACGTCTTGCCAAGTTATCTGGCGGTGTAGCCGTTGTGAAGGTAGGAGCAGCTACCGAAGTAGAGCTCAAGGAGAAAAAGCATCGCATTGAGGATGCATTATCTGCTACCCGTGCTGCTATAGAAGAAGGTGTAGTGGCCGGAGGCGGTACTGCATTGGTGCGTGCTGCTGCAAGCGTGCGTAAGGTAATTTCAGACCTTGATGGTGATGAGGCTACCGGTGCTTCTATTGTTGCATACAGCTTGTCGAAGCCGCTTCAATGGATAGCGTTCAATGCAGGACTTGAAGGTGCGGTAATGGCTCAGCGAGTAAGTGAGGAATCTGGTACCATGGGCCTGAATGCGGCTACTGGCGCGATAGATGATCTTATGAAATCTGGGATCATAGATCCGGCAAAGGTTACTCGTTCTGCTTTGCAAAATGCAGCTTCGGTGGCTGGTCTGTTGCTTACCACAGAGGTGCTGGTAGCGGATAAGCCCGAACCTAAAGATACTGCTCCTGTTCCGGGAGCTGTGTGAACAAATCGCAACCATGCTTCCCACGCACGTTCGGGAATAGCATAGGTTACAGTTATATACTCATAGTATGATATGATGCGGGGTGGATATCTGAGTAGGATAATCTACCTCGCATTCTATTTGCGCCATTGGAGAGAGATATGCAGAAGCCGGTAACCTGCCGTGGATGATCTTCCTCGTCCATTATTTGTATTGCCCGGGGTCGATCCTCCTTGGGTCATGCCAGAGGTACGACAGGCATTGCGGGCAGCAACCATAAGTGATATCAGAGAATCACTGATCCGCTATTCTCATGGTCCCTATGATGCTGGTATGGTTGTCTATGACTCATACGATGAGTCAGTTGGTCGTTTATCCGATGAACGTGTCGGCTATGCTCGCGACCCCCACGATAGGCATAATACATTATTCGATACTTCTTCAGCTGAATGTGCCGGTCGTATGCCTACCAGTGCTGTGTTGTTGGCTCTCTATGAAGAGGATGGAGAAGTTCGTACGATCCTTACCAGAAGATCTACTGCACTTCGCCATCATGCTGGCGAGGTATGTTTTCCTGGTGGGGGGATCGAGAAGGGGGAAGATCCCGTACAGGCAGCTCTTCGCGAAGCAAGAGAGGAGATAAGTTTATGCGCACACGAAGTGGAAATTATAGGAGTGTTACCCACATTGTATACTTATTCTTCTGGCTCTGTCATTGCTCCGGTGGTCGCTGCTCTTCCTGCCAGACCTGAGGTGGTGGCGAACAGTGATGAAGTGGCGCGGTTGTTCGATATAGGTCTTGGTGCACTCTTGGATAATGGGGTTTTTCGTGAGGAGATCTGGAAGATGAAGGAGGATGATCCGGGTATAAGTGTATACTTCTTTTATATTGCAGGTGAGGTCGTGTGGGGAGCTACAGCTAGGATCATTATGCAACTCCTTACCATTCTTGGTGACTGGTATCTCTTTCACAATGTTACGGAGTGACGTGGATTCGCAAATCGTTCACGGTTAGAGTTCACGTAGTGTCACATTGGGTAGCGATTCTGTTTCGCTATTTGTCGGTAACATGTAGTTTTGTCAAGCATACCGCTGTGCCAAGTATATTGTTTTGTTCTAGGCTGTTGGGCGACTATTCAGGCTATTCAATGATAGTTACTTGGAAGCAGCCGAACGCGCTATCATAAGTATATGATGAAACAACGAGCGCAATTCCCCGGCTTTGGCCGTGGGGAGAATATCAACAAACGAACAGCTCTGTACCTTCGCAGGCATGCGAAGAAAGTTCATGGTTAGGAGGATATTATGGCTGAGGTAGAGATAGGGATTTATAAGTCTGGTCGCAGGGCATACGGATTCGACGATATAGCTATTGTTCCTACGAGACGAACCCGTGATCCGGAAGATGTAGACATATCATGGGAGATTGATGCCTTTAATTGCAGACTGCCAATGATGGGAGCTGGTATGGATGGTGTTGTCAGCCCCAAGACGGCCATTGAAATAGGCAGGTTGGGGGGTATGGGGGTTCTCAATCTCGAGGGATTATGGACTCGCTACGAGGATCCTTTGCCCTTATTCGAAGAGATATCTACTCTGCCTAATGACAAGGCTACCGCACGTATGCAGGAGATGTACTCTGAGCCGGTCAAGCTGGACCTGATCACAGAGCGCATACGCGAGATAAAATCAGGTGGTGTGTGGTCATGTGCCTCTGTGACCCCGCAGCGGACAGAGGAGTTCTCTCCATATATACTCGCTGGTGAGTTGGACTTGCTTGTTATACAGGGAACTGTAGTATCGGCTGAACACGTATCACATAATGCAGAGCCGCTAAACCTGAAGCGATTCATTCGTGAACTGGAGATACCTGTGATAGTTGGCGGATGTGCGTCATATCAAGCTGCGTTGCATCTTATGCGTACAGGGGCAGTTGGAGTGTTGGTCGGAGTAGGTCCGGGTAATGCCTGTACCAGTAGGGCAGTTTTAGGTATAGGTGTCCCCCAGGCAACTGCTATAGCGGATGTAGCAGGGGCCAGAATGCGCCATTTGGACGAGACGGGAGTGTATGTACATGTCATTGCTGATGGCGGTATGTCAAAGGGCGGTGATATAGCAAAGGCTATAGCTTGTGGCGCTGATGCTGTCATGCTTGGCTCCCCTCTTACCTCTGCAATAGAGGCACCTTGTCCTGGATTTCACTGGGGTATGGCTACCTTTCATCCGACATTGCCGAGAGGGACGAGAGTAATGACTGGAGTAAAAGGTACGCTTGAACAGATACTCCTAGGCCCTGCTCATGAGAATGACGGGAGGATGAATCTCTTTGGAGCCCTGAGGACATCTATGGCTACATGCGGATATGCAACTGTGAAGGAGTTCCAAAAGGCAGAGGTCATGGTTGCTCCAGCCTTACAGACTGAGGGTAAGGCAATGCAGATAGCTCAGCATGTTGGAATGGGGCATTGATCGTTAGTTCAAGTATACTTGTAGTAGATTTTGGAGCACAGTACGCACAACTCATAGCACGCCGTGTACGTGAAGCAAGAGTCTTTTCAGAGATTGTTCCTCATACTGTATCTGTTCATGAGGTATTAGAGAAAAAACCGAAAGGGATAATTTTTTCGGGAGGCCCTCAGTCCGTTTATGCCGATTGGGCTCCTGGTATAGATGAAGGCATATATGATCTGGGCATACCTATTTTAGGTATATGCTACGGTGCGCAGTTGATTGCAAGAGATCTCGGTGGTAAGGTGGAGCGTACTTCCAGGGGTGAGTATGGTCGTACATTACTGGACATATCAAGTACCGGAGGCAGGTTGATAGCTTCGATGACCACCGAAGCGGGGTATTCCCCTCCGGACGTATGGATGAGTCATTCTGATGCCATTGTCGATACACCACCCAAGTTTACCCAGTGTGCCTGGAGCGCTAATGGAGCGGTTGCAGCGTTCGAGGACGTGGAGAGAGGTATTTACGGTGTACAATTTCACCCGGAGGTATCCCATACTATGGGAGGTAGCGCTCTCATGGAGACATTCCTCTTTGATGTATGTGGTGCATCGCCTACTTGGACGCATACAAACATCATTGAGCAGTCGGCAGAGGATATTCTTGTGCAGACGGGGGAAGAGAAAGTTTTATGTGCGTTGTCAGGAGGGGTCGATTCGGCGGTAGCTGCTGCCCTGGTCGGCAGAGCCGTGGGGGAGAGGCTGGTATGTGTGTTTGTCGATACTGGATTACTCAGGACGAATGAGGGCGATCAGGTGGAGCAGTTGTTCGCTGGTAAGCTGGGAATGAACTTCATCCGCTACGATGCAGCAGATATATTTTACGATAAACTGGCGGGACTGACCGACCCTGAGGAAAAGCGAAAGGTCATCGGTGAGACATTTATAAGGATATTCGAAGAAGTGGCTGATTCGGTCGGAAAACCTCGATTTTTGGTGCAGGGTACGCTCTATCCAGATGTGATTGAATCAGGAGGTGCTAACGGTGGAGGTGCATCGGTTATAAAGTCACACCACAATGTAGGTGGTCTACCTGAAAGCATGTCGTTTGAGCTGGTAGAACCGCTTAGGATGCTCTTCAAGGACGAGGTGAGAGCGATAGGTGCAGAGTTGGGACTACCCGATGAGATATTGTGGCGTCAACCATTTCCAGGGCCGGGGTTAGCTGTCAGGGTAATAGGTGAGGTGACCAGGGATCGTATAGAGATACTGCGTGCAGCAGATGGGATATTGGATCAAGAGATCAGGAAGGCCGGCCTCTATCGGGATCTATGGCAGAGTTTTGCTGTATTGCCAGCAGTACGTACTGTCGGCGTTATGGGTGACCAACGTACCTATGCTTATCCTATTGTCATAAGAGCAGTTACTTCTGACGATGCTATGACGGCAGACTGGGCCAGGCTGCCGTATGACCTGGTGGAAAGGGTATCTGCGAGGTTAATTGGCGAGGTGGCTGGGGTGAACAGAGTGGTGCTGGACGTTACTTCAAAGCCACCTGGCACGATAGAGTGGGAGTAGTATATGAATAGCTCGCTGCCGGGTCGTGGCGCGTCTTGGAGCGATCTATCCTGGGGGAGTGTTTTATTACGGATCTGTACATCGCGGAGTATTGCATGTCCTGTGGTCGGATTGCTGAGTTTCGTATTGCAGAGCAATTTATCCCAGAGTAGCGTATTTCGGAGTGATATGAGGTGATTACAGAAGGAGAGTTACTGGATGACCTTAATCCTGCTCAGCGTGAGGCGGTGTTGCACAGGGGGAGTCCTTTACTTGTAATTGCTGGGGCAGGATCAGGAAAGACCAGGGTCCTTACCAGGCGTATTGCCCATCTTGTCCTTACAGGCGAAACGCGGGCATCGTCTGTATTGGCAATCACTTTTACCAATAAAGCTGCTGATGAGATGCGCAGCAGGCTTGTAAATATGCTTGGTGATGAGGCGAGGTACATGTGGATGTCTACCTTCCACTCGGCCTGCGTGCGGATATTGCGTACCAATGCGGAGAGATTTGGATACAGCAAATCATTTACCATATACGATACCCAGGATTCTCGCCGTCTTATCGAGCAAATCGAGAAGGAACTCAATGTAGATCCAAAGAAAATTCGTCCCCAGGCGCTTTTGAGAGAGATTGGAGCAGCCAAGTCCGAGATGGTGGATTTCGAATCCTATCGTGATCGTGCCAGTGGTCCTTTCGAGAGAACGGTATCCGAGGTGTATTCTCAGTATCAGCAGCGTTTGAAACAGTTTTCTGCTATGGACTTTGATGACCTGCTCATGGTTACGGTTAATCTGTTTGAAGCCTGTCCGGACATTTTGGATATGTATCGTGATAGATTCAAACATATTCTGGTAGACGAGTATCAGGACACCAACCAGGTGCAGAACAGGCTTGTGCTCATGCTCGGCGAAGTGCATCGCAATGTATGTGTTGTCGGGGACGCTGATCAGTCTATATACATGTTTCGAGGTGCTGACGTACGTAATATATTGGAGTTCGAAAAGGCATTTCCTGACGTCAAGGTCATTGCTCTCGAACAAAATTACCGTTCCACCAGGAATATATTGGATACGGCAAACGCAGTGATATCGAACAATCGCTCTCGTATCCCGAAGAATCTTTGGACAAGCTCTGATACGGGTCCGCCGATTTTTCGGTATCGTGCCAATGACGAGAACGATGAAGCCCGATTTGTCAGCAAAGAGGTCAAGCGGCTTGTAGACCAGGAAGCACTGTTCTATAGCGACATGGCAGTCTTTTACCGGACAAACGCGCAAAGCCGCGCCTTGGAGGAAGCATTTGTCATGGAGGGCATACCGTATAAGGTAATTGGGAGTACTCGCTTCTATGATCGTAGAGAGGTAAAGGATCTAATCGCCTACCTAATGGTGGTAGCCAACCCTGCTGATGACCTGTCCGCCAGGAGGATCATCAATTCTCCCAAGAGGGGCGTAGGTGAGGCTACCTTGGCCAAGGTAGTCGAATATGCAAAAGCCAACAAAATCAACTTAGTGGATAGTTTTTCATATGC
Organism: Actinomycetes bacterium; assembly: GCA_021846725.1. Lineage (GTDB taxonomy): Bacteria > Actinomycetota > Acidimicrobiia > Acidimicrobiales > JAMCPL01 > JAMCPL01. The sequence goes on from JAJZWK010000004.1 coordinate 14,744, forward strand.
TACTGAAGCTGGGGTTTCAAAGAAGGCCAGTGAGGCATTGGCAGAGTTGGCATCTGTTATATCCGATCTGGTGAAGATGAATGACGATGGTGCCGGGCCAGCTCAATTGCTTGCTACCGTTCTCGAGCGAACAGGTTATCGTGAAAGCATAAAGTCACTTGAAGTCCACGAGGCACAGTCACGCATGGAAAATATAGCAGAACTGGTCTCGATGGCAGGACGCTTTGGAGAGTTACAAGACATGCTTGAGACAGTAGCGTTGGTCTCGGATGCCGATGATCTTTATGATATCGAAGGAAAGGTATCACTTATGACGATACATATAGCCAAGGGTCTCGAATTCGAAGTGGTGTTCATGGCGGGAATGGATGATGGAGTATTTCCACATATGAGATCTATCGATGATCCTGTTCAGTTGGAGGAGGAGAGGCGACTTTGCTACGTCGGTATCACCAGATCGAAGAGGTGGTTGTATATGACCCATGCTTGGGAGAGGATGCTTTGGGGTGCCTACACCAGCTCTATTCCAAGCAGGTTTATCTCCGAGATTCCAGACGAGTTGGTCAGAGACCTCTGACCATGAACAATACAATTGATGGGTGGTTGTTACGGTGGGTGGATGTTAGGTTGCCGTTGTAGCCGATTGTGGTAGAATGATTACGATGATTTTCATGGCAGATACGGGTACGACTATGGTGATTGCGAGTATAGTGGTAGAGGTAGGTCGTTCATGATACGACCATACAGAGTCGTTATAGCAAAACCTGGTCTTGACGGACATGATCGTGGAGCCAAGGTGATTGCCAGGGCGCTGAGAGATTCAGGTTTTGAAGTTATCTATACAGGCTTGCACCAGACACCTGATCAGGTAGTCCAAGCTGTCTTGCAGGAAGATGCCGATGCGCTTGGACTGTCGTTACTGTCAGGTGCTCACATGACTATAGTTCCTAAAGTATTGAACGGACTTGCAAGCAGTGGACTTGATGATGTCGTGGTGATGGTAGGTGGCATTATACCTGAATCAGATATATCGCAGTTGATGGAGATGGGTGTTGCACAGGTCTTTACTCCCGGAGCGACCCTTCAGGGGGTAGCATCCTGGTTGGAAAATGCACTGGATGCACGCGAAGAAACCACCAATGCCCTGTCCCGTAAATAATCATAGGTTGTAGCTGACCTGGATGACGCCTTTGCCGGAGGACCCCTTAGATTCCGTTCCTGGGCGTAGTGAAGTTACGTTACGACATACTAGATGATACCTTTGCCGGAGGACACCCCTGAATTCCCCTAGAGTCCCCTAGAGCAACGTGCTTTGCTATGTCTGTCGGCCAATGTACCCAGCCCATGGTGCGACTCAGCAGATGATGCCCCTAGAGTAACGTGCTTTGCTATGTCTGTCCTGGTATCACGCCTGTCCCTGTGCCACCCCTGTAACCTATTTAGCAGTGAGGACGTCACGGAACTGCATATGAGTTTGCATAGGTACCTGCTCTCCTGTAAGTATGTATGGAGTAGAGCATGGATAAGCTGAAAAGGTAAGGAGTAGTAGTGGATCTCTTTGAGTACCAGGGTAAGCAGTATTTTGAACGCTATGACATTCCAGTGTCAAAAGGAGGCGTAGCGGTGAGCGTCGATGAGGCAGTCAGGATCGCTGATTCGGTAGGTTATCCGGTTGTCGTAAAAGCGCAGGTAAAGGTAGGAGGGAGGGGCAAGGCTGGCGGGGTGAAGCTGGCATCTACACCTGAAGAGGCCAGACAACACGCTGGCAACATCTTGGGTATGGACATCAAGGGGCATACTGTCGAAAGGCTTTGGGTGGAACATGCTACAGATATAGCCAAGGAGTGGTACGCTAGTTTCACTCTGGATAGAGCTGCTCAGTTGCATTTGCTTATGCTCTCCGTAAAAGGTGGGGTAGAGATAGAAGAGGTGGCGCGGACAGACCCAGAGGCAATAGTCAAAGTCCATGTAGATCCCTCCGAGGGGTATTCGCTGTCACAGGCCATGAATGCAGTTACCAAGGCTGGTATAGACGCAGAGGTTCGTGGTGAGACGGCAAAGCTGCTGGTCAGTTTGTACAGGTGTTTTGTAGAAGGTGATTGTGATCTGGTCGAGATAAACCCGCTGGTGCTAACTACTGATGGCAAGGTACATGCACTTGATGCGAAAGTCACCCTGGACGATAATGCTATGTTTCGGCATCCCGAATGGGAAGAGTTTGCAGCGACGGATACTACCGACGAGAGGGAGAAGAGTGCCAAGCAGCGTGGACTGAACTATGTGGGACTCGACGGCGATGTGGGTATAATAGCAAATGGTGCAGGGTTGGCAATGAGTACTCTTGACGTAGTGAGTCAGGCTGGAGGCTCCGCCGCAAACTTCTTGGATATTGGAGGCGGTGCGAATGCTGCGTTGATGGCCTCTGCACTGGATCTCATTAATTCCGATTCAAACGTAAAGTCTATCCTCGTAAATATATTCGGTGGTATTACAAGATGCGATGAGGTGGCAAAGGGTATAGTACAGGCTCTAGCTGAGGTAGATCTGAAGTCTCCCATTGTATTGAGGTTGGATGGTACTAACGCCGAGGAGGGAAGAGAGATATTGGCAGATCATATATCGGATCGGCTACTGGTAGAGAAGACGATGCTTGATGCAGCATCCAAAGCGGTGGCCATGGCGGCGACCAAGGATAGCAAAGGCTAGTAATGGCGGTAATCAAGGATAGTAAAGGCGGCGACCAAGGAGAGATGAATTGAGTATATTTGTAGATGAGAACACTACTGTAATCGTACAGGGACTAACTGGTAGCCAGGGAAGATTCCACGGACTGCGTAATCGTGACTATGGTACGAAAGTCGCAGCTGGTGTCACTCCTGGTAAGGGTGGAACCGATGTCGATGGTATACCTGTCTATGATTCGGTGAAGGAGGCGGTCGAGGCTACCGGCGCGATAGCTTCATTTGTAGTAGTGCCACCTCGTGGTGCAGCGGAAGCCATATTGGAGGCTGCTAGTGCCGGCATATCGTTAGTGGTCTGTATTACTGAAGGTATACCTGCCCAGGATGAGGCTCGTACAGTAAATATATTGAAAAGAGATTTCCCCACCACCAGGCTTATAGGTCCTAACTGTCCAGGGATTATCTCGCCGGGAAAATGCAATATAGGCATCACTCCCGGTAATATAGCTCTTCCTGGAGGTCCGGTTGGAGTGGTCAGTCGTTCAGGAACACTTACATACCAGGCTCTTCATGAACTCTCCCAACAGAAAGTTGGTCAGACTACCTGCGTCGGTATTGGCGGTGACCCCGTTCCCGGTACCAGCTTCGTAGATTGCCTGGCTGCGTTTGAGCAAGATCCGGAGACGCGTGCTGTCATGATGATAGGAGAGATAGGGGGATCGGCAGAAGAGAGTGCAGCAGAGTTTATTTCAACATCTATGACAAAGCCGGTGGTGGCTTACATAGCTGGCCAGACGGCACCTCCCGGTAGGAGAATGGGACATGCCGGTGCCATTGTTTCCGGCAATTCCGGTACGGCGCAGGGGAAGATGGACGCATTGAGTGCAGCTGGTGTGCGGGTGGCCAAAAATCCGACCGAAGCTGGTGAGATCATGGTCGACATAGTGCGTTCGTTGTAATGCGGGCACTTATATCTGTATATGACAAGAATGGACTGGTAGAGTTTTCCCGTGAGTTGGCGGGATTGGGTTGGGAAATCCTGGCAAGTGGAGGTACGTCCAAAGTACTCGGTGACGCGGGCATAGATCACATCGAAGTTGCTTCTCTGACTGGTTTCGGGTCTCTACTGTCCGGAAGAGTAAAGACACTTCATCCCGCTATACATGCTGGCATACTCGCTGACAGAGACAATCCCTCTCACCTGGCTGATCTGGTCGAACAGGACATAGAGCCAATAGACCTAGTGGTATGTAATCTGTATCCCTTCAAGAGTCAGCCGTCTATAGAGATGATTGACGTTGGGGGACCTACTATGGTGAGAGCTGCAGCGAAGAACTTTGCACATGTCGGGGTAATCGTCAATCCTGATGATTACGTACCAGTATTGGATGAGTTAAAAACGCTTGGTGAGCTCTCCGCGGGGACCCGTAGACGATTGGCGCGTGAAGCTTTTGCTCATACGGCTGCCTATGATACTGCGATCGTATCGTGGATGGACGGTGGTGGGCTGAGTAGCGAGGATGCAGCAGGTGGAGATACCGTTGCGAGCGGGGCTGCCGCAGCAGGAGTTGCCACAGTAGAAGCTACATCAGGTGGGGCTACATCAGGTGGGGCCACAGCGAGCGGAACTACAGCGAGCGGAACTACAGCGCTTCCACCTGTGTTGGACCTGAACTTGGAGCTTGCGGACAGCCTGAAATACGGTGAGAACCCGCATCAGAGAGGTGCACGGTATCGTGTGCGTGGTCAGACAGATTGGCTGGATTCGATGGTACAGCACGCTGGTAGAGAACTTTCTTATATAAACTTGTTTGATACGGAATCGGCGTGGTGGTTGGCTTATGAGTTGAAAGCTAGCTGCAGCCAGGAGCAACCATACTCTGGGAAGAGCGAGAATCTTGAGTTCAGCGCGGTAATCGTAAAGCATGCCAATCCCTGTGGTGCGGCTCTAGGTGGTACGATGGCCGATGCTTACAGACTGGCGCTGGAATGTGATCCAGTGTCGGCATTCGGTGGAGTTGTTGCCATCTCGGATCATTGCGGTATCGAAGTAGCGGAAGCTATGGTAGAAGGACCTCAAGCTGATGTGATCATAGCTCCATCTTATGATCCCCAAGCTATAGAGATGCTTGTAGCCAGGCGTAAGGCTACTAGACTTCTTGAAGCGCCACCACCTCATCGACCTTCGCTATCAGTGAGGAGCCTTGGAGATAGTTTCCTAGTGCAGGATAACGATATAGTTTCGATGGACACCAGTCGCTTCGAGGTGGTCAGTAAGGCAGTATTGCCAGAGGGTAGTATGAACGATGTGATGATGGCCTGGTTGGTATGTGCTCGTACCACCTCAAATGCTATCGTGGTAGTAAACAACGAGCAGGCAGTCGGTGTTGGGGCTGGACAGCAGAGCAGAGTAGAAGCGGCAGAGATCGCTGTCACCAAGGCAGGAGATCGATCTAACGGAGGTGTAGCTGCCAGTGATGCATTTTTCCCCTTCAGGGACGGCTTGGATGTACTTGCCAGGGCGGGGATCAAGGTGGTTGTGCAGCCTGGAGGTTCGGTCAACGATAAGGCGGTAATCGACGCAGCGAATGAATACGGCATTGCTATGGTGTTCACTGGCGAGCGTCACTTCCGTCACTGACCCGAAGATAGTTTTTGCTGTTCATAAGGAATTGGAATACGATCAAAACGGTATAAACTGGGCAAATGACTGCTAAGATATTGAATGGTGAGGTGCTGGCGCAGCAGATTCGCGATGATATAGCTATAGAGGTAGCTAGCTTGCGCAGGAACGGCGTTATACCAGGGCTTGGTACTATCCTGGTAGGAGACGATCCGCCGTCATCGCGTTATGTGGCGATGAAGCATGAAGATTGCGCGGAGGTCGGGATAGAATCGATACACGAACATCTTCCGGCTGATACCACACAAGAGCAGCTTATGGCAGTTGTTGACCGTTTCAATTCTGATCCCAGAGTACATGCCTATCTCATTCAGTTGCCGTTGCCGAAAGGTCTCAATGAGGAAGAGGCACTGTTGGCGGTCAATCCGGTAAAGGATGTCGACGGTCTCCATCCTGTGAATCTGGGGATGCTAGTCATGGGTAAACCCAGAGTATTGCCATGCACTCCGGCAGGCATCCTGGAATTACTGGCGGCAAATGGGATAGATCTGGATGGTAAGCATGTGGTCATAGTGGGTAGGGGGCTTACCATCGGTAGGCCATTGGCCCTACTGGCTGCATTGAAACGGCCGGGTTGTAATGCAGCTGTAACGGTAGTGCATACTGGAGTGCGACATATGGAGGAGTACCTGCGTAGAGCGGATGTGATTATTGCGGCTGCTGGTCATGGTGGTCTAGTCAAGCCTGATATGGTGAAGCCAGGTGCTGTGGTGGTCGGTGCAGGTACTTCTTGGGAAGGACGTCGTTTGATCTCCGATGTAGATGAAGGAGTAAGTGAGGTTGCTGGTTGGATTACTCCGAGGATTGGTGGTGTGGGACCAATGACCAGGGCAATGTTGTTAAGAAATGCCCTAGAGGCAGCCAGACATTCCACTCGGTGAGCGACCTTGACCAAGATATCTGAACTTCTTAGGCAGGGAACTAGTTTGTCGGTGGAGCTATGGCCTCCTCGTAGCCACGATGCCCAGGAACGTCTAGAGAACGTCTTAACTGAGCTCTATCCCCTACATCCGACCTTTACCTCAATTACTTACGGTGCCGGTGGTTCCACTAGGGAACGTACTCATGATCTAGTAGTTAGAATAGCTCGTGAGGGACTGATTACGCCTATGGCCCACCTTGTCTGCGCTGCACACTCGCGGAGTGAGCTGGTCGACATACTTGTGCGTTACAGAGATGAGGGCATCAACAATGTACTGGCACTTATGGGTGATCCTCCCTTGGATGCTACCGCCCCTCTCGAACAGGGGGAACTTGCACATGCCATAGACCTAGTAGAACTGGCCAAGGAGGTCGGGGATTTCTGCGTAGCTGTTGCAGCTCATCCTGAAGGTCATCCGCTCTCACCAGATATAAGAAGTGATCGTGACTACTTGGCTAGGAAGATGAAGGTATCCGATTTTGCTATAACACAGTTCTTTTTCAATGCCGATCACTATTTTCGACTTGTGGATGATCTTGCTGAGAGAGGTATTGAAAAGCCTATTTTACCTGGGATAATGCCTATAACTAAGGTTCGTACTGTATATAAAATGGCCGAATTGTCTGGCACTGAGGTGCCTTCAGAGCTGGCTGGAAGAATAGAAAGAGTGGCCGGTAATCCTGATGATGTTCGCAAGATAGGTGTAGAAGTGGCAATAGATTTGGCAAGGAGACTTATTGCAGGCGGAGTACCGGGATTGCACTTTTATACTATGAATGAGTCTGCTGCCACTATAGAGATAGTCAACTCCCTATCTTATTTTCATTAGTGGTCTGTTTCGCAAATAATTATGGGTTCTTATGGGTTCTTGCCAGTCTTGTAGGCCTTGCCAGTCTTGTCAGTCTTGCCAGGGTTCAGCGTTCTGTTATGTGTTCTAGCCGCAGATCCCTCAGTGGAGTACTCACCTCTGCTATAATTATAGGGGAGATGCGATGATCCAGGTTGTTCAGGCGGCTAACCAGTGATTGCATTGCACATAAAAATTACGAGGTAAAAGTAGCACGAAATAGAAAGGTGCGTTGGTGATTTCAAGGTCAAACGGATTGACAGGTTGTAGTTTGAATGTGATTGGAGAGATACATACGGCATTCCGGAGTAAAGCATAGTGGTAGATGTAGAGAGCAGCGTTACTCCAAACGGCTCATACGAAGCCGGTGATATTACGGTACTGGAGGGGCTCGATCCTGTAAGGGCCAGGCCGGGTATGTATATAGGATCCACTGGGTCCACCGGTCTTCATCATCTTGTATGGGAGGTGGTAGACAACGCTGTGGATGAGGCTATGGCCGGCTTCTGTACCAGGATTGAGGTGACAATCCTGGAAGATGGTGGCTGTAGGGTGGTGGACAATGGGAGGGGGATTCCGACCGACCCCCATCCCCAATATCCGGACAAGTCTGCCGCCGAACTCGTATTGACTACACTTCATGCTGGCGGGAAGTTTGGTGGTTCGGGCTACAAGGTATCGGGTGGGTTGCACGGGGTGGGTGTATCGGTGGTAAATGCTCTCTCGACGCGACTGGTACTTGAAGTTGATCGTGATGGTAAGCATTACATGGCTGAGTTCAAAGATGGTGGGCAGATTACCCAGCCTCTTCATCAGAGCGGTGCCGCGCCAAGGGGTAGAACAGGGACGACAGTGACCTTCTGGCCTGACGGGACGATATTCGAGGATGTGGAGTTCAGGTCGCAGACTATTCTCGAAAGATTGCAGGTAATGGCCTTTTTGAACAAAGGGTTGGAGATAGTTTATAAAGATGCCAGGGTTGGGAGAGAGCAGTCGGTAACCTACAAGTACAACGGGGGTGTTATTGATTTTGTCAAGCATCTCAATGCTTCGAAAGAGCCGTTATTCAAAAAAGTCTGTACTCTCGTAGGGGTAGAGGAAGATCAAGAGATCGAGATAGCACTCCAATGGAATACCGGTTACCACGAGTCGATCTATTCGTTTGCAAATGGCATATCTACTGTAGAAGGTGGTATGCATGAAGAGGGTTTCAAAAAAGCACTTACAAACGTAATTAACAAGTATGCGCGTTCAAGAGGCATACTTAAAGAGAAGGATGACAACCTTACCGGTGAGGATATTAGGGAGGGATTGACCGCAATAGTTTCGGTCAAGCTCAGAGATCCACAGTTCGAGGGGCAGACAAAGGCCAAATTGGGGAATGTATCCATACGTTCGTTGGTTGAGAAATCCACTAATGAGAAGTTGGCTGAATGGATCGAGGAGAACCCACGTGAAGGTAATCAAATATGCCAGAAGGCGGTGCTGGCATCAAGAGCAAGGGTGGCTGCTCGTCAGGCGAGAGAACTAACCAGGAGAAAATCTGCACTGGATGGTGCTGGTCTGCCCGGTAAGTTGATAGATTGTTCCTCGCGCGATGCTCGTGAGACGGAAATATTCATAGTCGAAGGCAATTCTGCAGGTGGGTCTGCCAAAGATGCCAGAGATCCTATCACGCAGGCAATACTACCTATTCGTGGCAAGATTCTTAATGTAGAGAAGGCGAGGGTGGACAAGATACTGAAGAACACCGAGATACAAGCGCTGGTATCGGCTATTGGCGCAGGGGTGTCTGACGACTTTGATGTATCGAAGATACGCTACAACAAGGTAATCATTTTGGCTGATGCCGATGTGGATGGATCGCACATAAGGACACTCCTGCTTACCTTTTTCTTCCGGCAGATGAAGGAGATGGTAGAAGCCGGGCACGTATATGCCGCCCAACCGCCATTGTATTCTACGATGGTAGGTAAGAAGAGGGTTTATTTTTTGGATGATGCCGCCAAAGATAGATTTATGGCAGATCATCCTGGACATAAAGCAGAGTTCCAACGGTTGAAGGGATTGGGTGAAATGGATTTTGGTGAGTTGAGAGAGACTACTATGGATCCGGCCAAGAGATCATTATTACAGATCACGGTAGAGCAGGCTGCAATGGCAGATGAGGTATGCTCTATCTTAATGGGTGACGACGTGGAACAGAGACGGCGCTTCATCCAATCGAATGCTAAAGATGTAAGGTTCCTGGATATATAATGAGTCCAAATACTACTGATGATACTGAGATAGTTGTCGACACCCTGGAGGGGCGTTCAGAAGGTGGTATAGAGCCTATAGATATTCAAGAGGAGATGGAGAAGTCTTTTCTTGACTACTCCATGTCTGTAATCGTATCACGAGCATTGCCTGATGTGCGGGATGGGTTGAAGCCGGTACATCGCCGGATTCTTTTTTCCATGTTTTCTCAGGGTCTTCGACCTGATCGGCCATATACCAAGTGCGCGAGGGTAGTGGGCGATGTAATGGGAACCTACCATCCTCATGGTGATTCTGCTATCTATGATGCACTTGCCAGGATGGTACAGGACTTTAGCTTGCGTTATCCGCTCATAGACGGTCATGGTAATTTTGGTGGCACCGGTCCAGATGAAGGACCTGCTGCTATGCGTTACACCGAATCGAGGTTACATGCGTTGGCGCTGGAGCTATTGGCAGGTATAGATGAGGATACGGTAGATTTTGTACCCAATTACGATGCTACTAGCCAGGAGCCGGTTGTCATGCCAAGTAGATTTCCCAATCTCTTGGCAAACGGATCACAGGGTATCGCAGTCGGTATGGCGACTAACATTCCCCCTCATAATCTCAGTGAGATTATAGATGCGACCATAGCGGTACTCAAGAATCCACAGTCGACCAGTGAAGAGCTCATGGCATTCGTAAAGGGGCCGGATTTTCCTACTGGCGCTTTGATACTCGGTAGGTCGGGCATACGGGATGCTTATAGAACTGGCAAGGGCTCTATAAAAATACGTGCAAAGGCAGAAATAGAGACGGTACGTTCCACGGAGAGGATTGTGGTGAGCGAGATGCCTTACCAGACATCTGTTGAATCTGTGGAAAAGAAAATGGCCGATTTGATCAAATCTGGCGAACTGGACGGTATTGCCAGATGGCAGAATGCATCGGCAGGTAAGCAATCCCGCCTGATAATCGAGCTTAAGCGTGATGCAAACTCAAATGTAGTGCTGAACAACCTGTTCAAGCACACTCCCATGCAGGTCAGCTTCGGGATCAACATGGTTGCTTTGGTGGATGGAGTGCCTCGTACTCTTGATCTGGCTCATATGCTGTTTTACTATGCACAGCATCAGATAGAGGTCATGGAGCGTCGCTCTCGCTTTCGTTTGGGCAAAGCCAAAGATAGAGAGCATATAGTGGAGGGCTTAGTGCGTGCTTTGGACATGCTGGATGAAGTGGTGTCCACCATTCGTAATTCGGAGGATAGGGCATCCGCGAAGGAAGCCCTTATGGCGGATCCATTCGTGTTTACAGAGATACAGGCAAATCATATTCTCGACATGACGCTGTCTCGCCTTACTCGGTTGGGCAGGGCAGAATTAGATGATGAATTGGTCAAATTGCGGGAGACAATAGCATATTTGGAGGCATTGCTCAGCGATCCAATCAAACTGCGGGATGAGATAATCAGTGATTTGATTGCGATAAAGGAGCGCTTTGGCGATGCTCGGCGTACTCGTATTGTTAATGATCCGGGTGATCTTGCGGTAGAGGACCTTATAGAGGATGAGGATCTTGTGGTGACCCTCACTCAGGCTGGATACATAAAGGCCATGCCAGCCTCTACATTCAAGAGTCAGGCTAGAGGCGGCAAGGGAGTAATGGGAACTCGGCTGAAGGAGGAGGATATAATTACCTCGCTCGTACATACCAGTTCGCACTCTTATTTGCTACTTTTTACCAATATGGGGCGTGTATATAGGTTGCGCGGCCATGAAATCCCGGTAAAGGAGCGTACTGCGAGAGGTACAGCTATAGTCAATATAGTATCCATGGGTCCCGGTGAAAAGGTAGCTGAGATGCTTAGCGTCAGAGAGCAGGGTGGAGAGGGACACCTTTTATTTGTTACTAAGCATGGCCTGGTAAAGAAGACCAGGTTGGAAGAGTATGACAAGTCTAGGCGAGAGGGGATTGTAGCTATCAATCTTCGTCCAGATGATGAGCTCGTCAAGGTAATGGCTACATCTGGCAATGATGAGATTCTTATATTTTCGCGATTGGGCAAATCGATACGTATATCCGAACAAGGTATACGTCCAATGGGTAGGAGTGCTTCTGGGGTAATTGGTATGCGGCTTCATGCCGGAGATGCAGTAGTGGGAAGTGACATTGTGCATGATGGTTGTGATGTGCTGCTGGTGACCGACGGCGGATATGGAAAGCGTACCAGTGTGGATCACTTTAACGTACAGGCACGCGGAGGTCAGGGAGTGAGGGCTATCAGGACTACGGCATCACGAGGTAATCTTGCTGGAGCCTTTCTAGTGAGTGCGGACGATGAAATTATAGTTGTTTCAAGTGGTGGTACGGTGATACGGTTGTCGGTAGCAGACGTTGCTCGCCAAGGACGTGATGCCACCGGCGTGCGTATTATGAACTTGGACACTGATCAGACTGTGGCTGCAATAGCTGTGGTTGCTGGTGAACAGGAGTAAGACTGAGACTGAGACCAAGAGGTCGATCCTCTAGGGGGCGGACTTCGAGAATGGGAGGAACGGTATAGGTGCTCAGTAAGGCGTGTTTTGTTGGCAGGGTGTATTTAATCGTGTCTAAATGGGGCGTTTCTATCCAGTAGGCGGAACGGCAAATGAAATGGATACTTCGGTAGGATTTTCAGTAGCACCTTTGATAGTAGCACCCTTGATAAGATTTTCTGTAGCATCGAGATAGCTGATATCTACTATGCGCCCACCGTCACGACCCAGACCGAGCATCCAGTTGGTCAAAGTCTGCGGATCGTCAAGAGTGAAGATGGCTGAGTGGCTGGAGACAGTATCTGGATTGCCATTGCTGTAGGTTCCGTAGCCATGGTGCTCATTGCTGTATTTTCCGGATATACCTGCGTGTAGCTGAGAGTATGAGCGATGGGCTTCAGTGAATAGATCGTTTAGATGGCCGGGAGCGTATTCGAGGTCTGCAAGTCCATGGCCGACTCTCTCAATCTCTGTACTGAAGCGTTGTAATGATTTGGTCAGCATGTCAATGTTTGCTGCGCACATTTGGCTGGTGAGTTCTGGTGGACTTCCTGCTACTCTTGTAACATCGTCAAATGATCCGGCTACCAGTGATCTGTCCAGGGTTGACAGTTCATCGCTCTGTAACAGTAGTGACATTATGGCCGCGATGACATGAGGCAGATGACTTACCAATGCCACCGATTTATCATGCGTAATCGGGTCTACGGGCACTAGTGTAGATCCGGTGGATAGTATGATCTCTGATATTGTTAGTAACGCGGTAAGATTAATCGAATCAGTAATAGAAACCGCCCATGTGTGTCCCTCGAATATATCTGCTTGTGCATTCACGATACCGTTTGTATGCTTTCCAGCCATCGGATGGGTGCCTATAAACGGGATTCCGACATTCCTTAGTTGTCCTGCCCACTCATGTATGTATCGTTTTACAGAGCAGGTGTCAGCTACTATGGGAGGTGTTGATGGGAACTGTGCGGAACGTCTCTGCCATGCTGAAACCAATAATTGAACAATCTCTGGGAATGAGCCTATGGGTGTACATATCAAGATGACATCAGCGTATGCCATAACGTCATCGATGCTTGGCAACATAGCTATCCCCATACTGTTTGCTATGTTTATAGTACTCGGATCGATGTCATAACCAGCCACTGCCATCTTTTCAGACAACTTGAGAGCTATCGATCCACCAATGAGCCCCAGGCCAATTATCCCGATACGATGTCTCCCTTGTTCCCGTCCTTGCTTCTCTGGTTCTTGGTAGGGGTATGCACCCTGACCTTGGTATGGATATGGATATGGGTATGCGTCCTGGCCTGTTCCCTGGCCTGCGCCTTCGCTTGTTCTCTGCCCTGCGTCCTGGCCTGTTTTCTGCCCTGCGTCCTGGCCTGCGTCCAAGGTCAAATAAGTGGTGGACTGTTCGGCGTATTGCTGTTCGTAGATTTCCGTATTATTGTCGGTTGGCTGTTCCAGCATGCTCACCGTTTACCTCCTTGTGACTGTTTTGCTCATTTGCTGCTTTTCTGTAGGCTGGCTATGATATTGCTACTACTGGCAATAGGCGGATTCAGGGCATTGTTGATTTCATTTTGAGTGGACTGCATACCAACTGACCCCAGTGGAGTTGCCTCGAATGGCGAGTCCACGGGTGTTCCTGGCCACTTGGGATAGGATCCAAGTACCTTTATTTGTGCCCCATGATGCATTACATCCACAAGAGCAGATTGAACAGTGGAGTCGAATATGTGTCCGGTGAGCTCTATGAAGAAACAGTGAATGGTGTTTTGGCTGGAGTGTGTAGTGGTTTTGTCGGAGCGGTCGGTTTGGCCTGTATGATTAGCGTGGTCGGTGGATCGATTGGGTATGGTCGTAGCCTGATCTGAGTGGTCGGTATGATCTGTAAGGATAGGCCTGCTTCGCAGGGAGGTAAGATTGATTGAGCGTGCTGCCAGGATGCCAAGGATGTCGGCCAGCGATCCAGGGCCGTCTGCCTCAGGAGTTACTACAATCAATGTCTGATCATTACCGGTGACGGGTGCCACCTCTCTGCTGATCAGCGCGTAACGTGTCCTCACCTCAGGCAGGCCTACTCCTATCTCTGAATGCGTATATAGTCCCATTGATCTTCCTACTTCTGAAGGTGCTATAGCGACCAGGCCGTCGTCCCTACTGCTCGCCACTGTCCTGCATGCTTCGGTCGTCGAAAGTGATGTCATGCTTGATAGTCCGGCTCTCGATATGGACCTTTCACAGAGTGCCAATACAAGGGGATGAGATATTACAATCCTGGGGTGCCCCGCTCTGGATGCACTGAATGCTTCCAATTGCTCTATTAGTACAACAGTTTCTCTCACGTATACATTGGTCGTTTCAAAGGCAATCCGATCCATAACGGGTGCCAGTTCCCCTTCGAGAGGGTTCTCTACAGGAAGTAGACCCATACATTCCGGAGTTAGATCGACGGTACGCAACAGTGTATCTATAGAGGGAACAGGATGTACATCAGGGTCTTTCACGGTTACCAGTAGACGCGCTGCTCTCTCGTCTGATGTGCCGCGCAATCCCTGGAAGAGTACGACCGGTCCGGTAGGGATATGTGTGGGATTCCTTTTCATCTACGTATTAATTATATCTTGTCTATATCTTGTATCTTATGCTCAAATATCCTAATGTATTGCCAATCTCTACCGCTGGGTATTATATCTTGTCTATATCTTGTATCTTATGCTGCTTACCTATGACCGGGATTGTTTGCCTGTGCTTACCTATGGCTGATATCGCTTGCCTACATAAGGTGCATAGTGAATCAATCTCTTGGTTCAAGCATAACAGGTGACACATAGACAGGCCACTAGTTGACCTGTGGCTTGTTTCCGTGTCGTGCCTCTCACTGGCATCCTAGGGGCCAACTCCATGACTTGTTATACCTGGGTGGATGTCCAGAAAGCGACAAGGGTCAGGTAATGCCAAACATGGTGCTCTCTGCTCTCGACTCAAATGGGCAGATGGAGATATATACATTTAGTACAGCCAATGTGATCATAGACGTGGTCGGCTGGTACTCGTAGAGAAGCCACCTTGTTGTCTCTTTGAATGATAATCATTCATTAAACTAACGACGGGGAAGGTCTTGTGCTACGATTAAACAACAGTGTAAAACTATGGATAAAACCATAGCGGGTCGCCTAGAACTGTTGGGTTCCAATTAGGAGGCATGTAATGACAGGAATATCTCTACGACATAGGCCAGCGTTCCATCTAGAGCAGGTGGCAAGAATGGTTTCGAGGGGCTTGCTCATGATGGTCACTATTGCACTTGTTGCGAGTGGACTTACCGGCCTGATTGGCGCTGTTGCCCCTGGAGTTGCAGCAGCGGTCAACCCATCTGTCACCTGGTCGATCCAGCAGAGCTACCCTGCGCCTGCATTAGGGTTTGGCTCCGTATCCTGCTCGACATCCAACGACTGCTTCGCGGTAGGGGATAGCATTGAAGCGGTTAGCGGACCTGTCCTATACGAGACTAACAACGGGGGTTCGACTTGGGAGAACGATACAGCTTCCATCCCCTCAGGCGTAAGCGGACTCTCCGGCGTGTCGTGTGTCTCCGCGAGTTTCTGCGAAGCGGTAGGCAGCGGAGCGCTCTCATGGAACGGCTCTACCTGGACGAGCCAGACCATCCCGTCGAGAAGTGCGCTCGACAGTGTGTCGTGTCTTTCCACGAACTTCTGCGAGGCGGTGGGATACAACAGCCCCTATTCCGGCGCAGCACTCTCATGGAACGGCACGATCTGGACGAGCCAGTCTATCCCCTCCGGCGTAGGCAAGCTCAACTCCGTGTCGTGTCTCTCCACGAACTTCTGCGAAGCGGTAGGCTCCGGCAACTGGGTCAGCGTAGCGCTTTCCTGGAACGGCACGACCTGGACGAGCCGGTCCCTCCCCTCAGACGTGGTTCAGCCCAACGGCGTGTCATGTGTCTCTGCAAATTCTTGCGAGGCGGTAGGCGATTACTATAACAGCTCTGGCTCTGGCTCCGTCGGCGTAGCGCTCTCATGGAACGGCACGATCTGGACGAGCCAGTCTATCCCCTCCG
>JAJZWK010000005.1 GCA_021846725.1 Actinomycetes bacterium
CCAATGATTCACCTATTTTCCTGGTCAGCCATAGCGGAAAAGTGCTTGAAGTGAATCCTGCAGCCGCAAAGTTGTTTCCAGGAAACAATGGGAATGCCGGCATGGACGACAACAAGGAGAACCTCGAATTGGTTCGTAAGCGACTGCATGAGTACCATAGTAATATTGATCTTGCTGCAATAGTAGGGCAAGATGCCGCCAGAGAGCTGCTTGCTCTTGGGTCTCATGCAATTGGAGATGCTTATCCCATGCTTGATACGCTACCATCAGATATTTCTCGTAAGGTAATGCTTCTCCCAGACAGGGGAGACTTTCCCGGTATGGAAAGAAGCGGCATCAATGACGACGCTCGGGCAATGGAGGGTAGCATCAGAGATGGCGGCAGGGGTGGTTATATAGGTGACCCAAGTCCTTCTAGCGGTTATCTGCCCCACACCTCCCTTCCAAGTGTAAATAGCTCTTACAATTCCAGCGAGTTCAGTGCGGTAGGTATCCAAGATGCCAGCAGAAAGGATGATTTTGACAGAAAAGATGTGTTGGAAATACGTAATGATGACAATAGCATTGCTAAGAAAACCGTTCCGTTGGTGGAAATAAGGTCCGGAGATGGTATCTATTTGTTCAGGCCATCCGTGACTGCAATCCACGATGAGTACAGTCAACCTATTCTACAAGTTATATTGGAGGATGTTACCTCAGAGGCTGTCAGCCTAAAAAACGCAGAGTTATATGCCAGGAAAGTTCTAGGCGCACAGGAAGATGAGCGTAAACGCTTGGCACAAGAGTTGCATGACGGACCGTTGCAATCTCTTATCCACTTATGTAGGCAGATAGACGTAGTCTCTGGTGGGGTAGAAGGGAAGCAGCAGGAGTTGGAACAGGTCCGCGAAGTTGCTGAGGGAGCGGTGAGTGAATTGAGGTCTATAGCGAGGGGGTTACGCCCTTCCATACTAGATGATCTTGGGCTGGTCACGGCCATATCACGACTTTTGTCTGAGCTCGAGGAGAGGACAGGTATAAAAACTACCCTGGGAGTTCATGGGATAGAGAGGAGGCCATCACCTCAAGTGGAGAGTTGTTTATTCAGGGTGGCCCAAGAGGCGCTTTCCAATGTGGAAAGGCATTCGCATGCAACTCATGTAGCAGTTGGCCTAGAGGTGGAGAGAGGTAGCTTACATTTTCTTGTCAATGATGATGGGGATGGGTTTGAATCCGGTACGGTATATTCTT
Organism: Actinomycetes bacterium; assembly: GCA_021846725.1. Classification (GTDB taxonomy): domain Bacteria; phylum Actinomycetota; class Acidimicrobiia; order Acidimicrobiales; family JAMCPL01; genus JAMCPL01. Next base: position 1,231 of record JAJZWK010000005.1, read on the forward strand.
CTCCAAACCATACGATGGGACTAGCGGGGATGCGAGAGAGAGTCAATTCGTTAGGTGGTCGTCTGTATATCAGATCTACGCCGAGAAGCAGAATAAACGGCACCGACGCACTGCCAAAAAATACGGGTACATCTATAGAGGTTTTTGTGCCATATCTAACGAATTATGCTGGGCAAGCAGGTTCTTAGTGAGTAGAGATACCAGGTATCCTATGACTGTATGGGAGTTCATAGTGGTAGTTGTGCTTGTCATAGTAGGAGCTGCTTCTTCGTACCTGATATATTCAGCTAGACGTAATTACGCCTTGAATAAGGTGGTTGTCAGTAATCTGTCAAGTGCCATTAGTGCTACCAAAGAGGTATACTACCAGTCTGGACCGACTGATCGGTCGTTCAGTTACATTGCGGTCAAACATTTGGAGTCAGTAGACGGTTATCTGTATTGGACAACCAGTGCATCTACTGGTCCATCAACCGTGAGTTACTATGTACCTCCATGGCCATCCAAAGTGCATCCTGAAGTATTGTATCTTGCCATCCGTTCGGATACGGGTTCATGTTTTTTGGCGCTGGAAGTTGCTTCCTCCGCAACCTATCACCTACCCGCATCAAATGAAGCACTGGCAATGGGAACCTGGTACTCATCATACGATGGGACAAATTGTGAAGCTTCTATGCCTGCAAGTATACCTCTGTCATGGTCGAAGAATACTTAAATGAATACTAGTGCCTTCCGGCTCGCAACTCCTCAATGCTCAATTCAGTAGTTGCCTCTTCTCCGCACTCTGGACATGATTGATTGTCTATGTGTCTCCAAGAACGTAGCAACCTTGTGCCTGAAGGATCAAGATGAACGACGAAGGAGTCACTAAGGGGATCTATCTCAAGTCCCCAGTAAGGACGCCATCCTGTCGATGCCAGCCTCGGGTCTAAATCGATTCCTTTCAAGACCCTCCGGAAACGCATCTTGCTTTCGTCAAATATCCATGTGCTATGACAAGATTCTATGATGAGCTCGTTCGAGTGGTCTGTCTTCATACCTTATATTATTGCTCATCTAAATGACGAGAACACTACGACAATGTTACATTTAGGTTACAATTTTAATGGAGTTACCTGCTTGCTAAAAATGCAATACTCCAGCGCTTATCAGCAGGAGAATAGCAACAATTGCCGCTACCAGTACGATAGCTATTCCGATGAATACCGGGGAGATTCTGTTTGCTGCCCCCTTCTCTCTTTTGCTCTTCTTGGCCTGGCACAGTGGGGATAGCGTGGCTATCTGCGATATAAGGGATTCCGGCTCTTGGGTCGGAACAATAAAATGGTGATCCTTGCTGCTGGAAGCAATTTCCATTACGATAGCAGTTCTACCATCAGGAGCTTCGGATTGCTCTATTCCGCTGACGCTGGCAATCTCTCCCCACCCGTACATGGCAGCGCGTGTACCATTAGGACTATTTATTGTTACACCTGAGGTCTGGAAAGTCAAAGACATCCCAGGTACTGCAATTGGTACATTATTCGTATCGTATGTTAGCAAAAATGCCTCTTGAATGCTTAAAAATATATTTTCTTCAGTTGTAGGTACGCCAAGAGGTTCGTTGAGCGCAGAGATAGAAGGCATGGATGCCGGTGCAGGAGCAGAAGTGGTAGGTGGAGTCGGCGCTGAAGCAGGTGTAGCAGGTGGAGCCGGTGCCCCAGAGAACCCCGGTGGCGGCGGTATCAGTCCTGGAGAAGGAGGTCCTGATGGTGGAGTGGTAGGTGGAGTCGGCGCTGAAGCAGGTGTGGCAGGTGGAGCCGGCGCGCCAGAGAACCCCGGTGGCGGCGGTATCAGTCCTGGAGAAGGAGGTCCTGATGGTGGCGACACTTTTGACAGAGGTTCTTGTATGTTGTTCTGTTCTTCTTCCACAATTAAATTATCTTAACTCATAAGTGGAACAAGTGTAAACTATTTAAACTATTTGAACAGATTAGGTAGTTGTCATATAGCATTCTGACTCCATTGAAGATTGGAGGTACTCGGTGGTGTTCTCCGATGAAGTGGATGAGGTAACGCTACTTGGGTACACACCGCCAGGGACGTCATCTGACCAGTGGTAACACATGGCTATTTGCGAGATACTACACTAGAATATATTGGACTATTTGGTATGCAAGAAAGGTGATACAGATGCCTATAGAGCCAACAGAGGCAATATGGATGAATGGTGAGATGGTACCTTGGCAGGAAGCCAAGGTACATGTACTCACTCATGCTCTTCACTATGGTAGCGGGGTATTTGAGGGTATACGTGCCTACCGTACTGAACGCGGAGTAGCGGTATTCAGGCTCGCTGATCATATAGAGCGCCTTCTTGCTTCAGCCAAGATTCTTATGATGGATGCCCCGTTTACTCATAGCCAGTTGGTGGATGCTACCAAGGAGCTAATAAGGGTGAATAGACTGGATGACGGGTGTTATATAAGACCTATTATGTTCCTTGGCTATGGCGAAATGGGTTTGAATACGATTCCATGCAAGACCGATGTTGCAATAGCTGCATGGCCGTGGGGTACCTACCTTGGAGAGGAAGGGATGATGAAGGGCATTCGTATGAAAGTATCTTCGTGGCAGCGTCATAGTCCCAACGCGATACCTACGGCCGCCAAAAATACTGGGATGTATGTCAATTCCTCACTTGCCAAGCTGGAAGCACTTAAGGCTGGATACGATGAAGCTATTGTTCTAGCTCCGGATGGTAGGGTCTCCGAGTGCACTGGCGAGAACATTTTTGCAGTCAAGCGTGGGCGTATTGTCACCCCACAGGTTTCCCAGGCAGGTGCCCTTTCAGGTATTACTATGGACTCTATAGAGGTCATAGCCAGTGATCTGGGGTATACTGTGACACATGAACCTCTTATAAGGACAGATTTTTATCTGGCTGAAGAGGCGTTTTTGACCGGAACGGCTGCAGAAGTGGTTCCCGTAGTAGAAGTGGACGACAGGGTGGTCGGTAGTGGTCAGCCAGGTCCCATTACCCGGGAGATACAATCTACCTATCTTGCGGCGGCACGTGGAGAGCTGGATAGATACAAGGATTGGCTCGATTATGTCGACTGATCATCTTGAATATGATGCCGGTACGGTCAGCGCATTAGCCGCCACTTCAATCGATGTGTTCGATACCACATTGCGTGATGGATCGCAACAAGAGGGGTTGTCGCTTACTGTGGATGATAAGTTGAGAGTAGCTGAACAACTTGATTATCTTGGTGTTCGGTACATCGAGGGTGGATGGCCTGGCGCAAACCCCAAAGATGATGAGTTCTTCAAGCGCGCACCACATGAACTGAAGTTGGGTAATGCTACTTTGGTAGCTTTCGGATCTACCAGGCATCCGGGTACGAAAGCTGAAGAGGATCAGGTGCTACGTCACCTAGTAGATGCGGAGACAGAGGCAGTATGCATAGTTGCAAAGGCCTCCTCTGTCCAGGTCAGAAAGGCATTGCGTACGACGCTGGAAGAGGGGATTGCGATGGCCTACGATTCGGTATCGTACCTCGTCTCCAAGGGACTAAAGGTATTTTTTGATGCCGAACACTTCTTTGATGGATACCTTGCAAACCCAAAGTTCTCACTTGCCGTACTAAAAGCTGCCGAAGAAGCAGGGGCATCTACTCTTGTACTTTGTGATACAAACGGGGGCATGTTGCCGTATCAGGTGGAGAGCATTGTCAGGGAGGTAAAATCACGTAGCAGGATACAGATAGGTATACACTGTCATAATGATACTGGATGCGCAGTGGCTAACTCCATTGCAGCCGTACAGGCGGGTGCCACTCATGTGCAGGGATGTATCAACGGCTATGGAGAGAGGACAGGCAATGCAGATCTCACTTCTGTCATACCTGATATTAGTCTCAAGCTCAAGATCGATACGATTCCTGCCGATAGGCTGGAGAGGATTACACCGGTATCTCATCACATAGCAGAATTGGTGAATATCCCACCTCGTGCTCAGCAGCCATATGTAGGTTCGGCGGCATTTGCCCACAAGGCCGGTCTGCATACGAGTGCAATAGCCAGGATGAGGGATGCTTATGAGCATATAAACCCTGAACTGGTAGGTAATGGCACCAGGTTTGTCGTATCGGAGATGGCAGGACGATCCACCCTGGCTCTGCAGGCTGAACGCCTGGGTATTTCACTTGATTCAGATGCTATAGCAAAGGCTATTGAGCAACTTAAAAGACTGGAACATATGGGGTATCATTTTGAGACAGCAGATGGCTCACTTGAGCTACTGTTGAGGAAGGCCGCCGGATGGAAGCAGGAGTTTTACGAAGTGGAGTCGTATAGGGTGATGTCAGACTATATTCCGGGTGGCAATAGTGGCATTCCAACAGGTACGATAGGTAGCACTAAGGTGGTAGCGTTTGCTGCTACTGACTCAAGCGAGCATCCGGTGAATTATGAATCTACCGAAGCCACTGTTAAAGTACTCATAGATGGAGAGAGGGTAATTGCCACCGCAGAAGGGAACGGTCCGGTCAATGCCCTGGATGCTGCATTACGCAAGGCAATAGGTGGTCACTATCCTGAACTGCGTTCCATACATCTCGTTGACTATCGTGTTCGAGTACTCAATAGTGCCAAAGGTACTGCTTCTGCAACGCGTGTACTTATAGACACAACCGACGGAACACGCGTATGGACCACTATGGGAGTATCTGAAAACATCATAGAAGCCTCATGGCAGGCATTGAATGACTCCATAATATGCGGATTGCTATCAGCCTCTGGTAAGCTCAGGTATACTGATGGAGGATGTTCGTAGATGAAGAACGGTAGATACTGAGAGGACAAGTATATGGCTCAACCGAATTTCGAACCAGTGACTCAGGCGCAACGGGTAAGACCTTCAAGAATGTTGCATGTTCCGGGCTACTGGACAGCACACCGACCGGCAGACTTCAAGTCAGACAGGCCGGATTCAAAGGAGCGTGGTTATGTTTATCGTGGTCATGTCGGTCCTGATCAGGGATATGCACTGAAGCTTGTCCACGATATGCTACATTCAGATATTATCCTAAAGGATGAAGAATCGGAAGAAGATGTAGTAGCAGGATTGGCAGCTATCGCCACCGCCAGAGCATCATCATTGGGAAGAGCCCCGGTCAGGGCAGATATAAGTTATGCAGCAGGTCTGTTCGATTACGATAAACAAGTTCCATCTACTCAAGCACTGGAGAAACGTAAAGAGGTATTTTCTTCGGCGGCGCATGACTATAAGGTGAGGCGCAGGCTGGTGGCCTCTGTAGGATTGTAGCAGGAGTAGAATTCCAGTAACTGAGTATATCTTTGTGTGGCGTTCATATGTATGATGATGTCATACAGAAGAGCGCCATCCATGGCTGGGAGCATCAGCAGCTTGACAGCTTTCACTGCCCGACCCTCTTTTGCCTGACAAGTTGTAGTAGGTACCTTTTAATGATACATTGAAATGATTGAACGTATTCGAAGATGCCTGAGCTTTTATAGCCAGTACGAATATACAGTTTCCTCCTTTGGAGCGAGAGGACATTACAATATGTTGCGGGGCAGCAAGTATGCTTACTACATCGGGTCTGGTGCTTGGCTTATTTGATGCTACGAAATCCAGATGTGCTCCAAGATCATTGAGCAGGCTTGGGGTGACTGATGAGTACGTATCATCTTGGCTATATGCGGCCTCAGCAGTGACGGTTGCATTCCACAGAGCGTTTAACGCGCCTAGATTGCCTGGTGCACTATAGGATTTAGGCGATACCGGCGCTTGTAATTGACGATTTGCCACTTCGCTTGCGGGGGTAGATGCATTGAGTGGCTGTTCTGGAGATGGCTTGTTTAGTGCTATGCCCAGTCCTACTCCCGTCACAACACAGATTGCGACCAAGAGACTTAATAGATAGGTAGAAAGCTGACGTGCTTCGCCAGTATTTCTCACAACAGTTCACCGGAACCGAACCGGACTGTTGTGCATCGCTCTCCAGTCATAACTGGCAGGCCATGTCTGGAGCAAAGCCACACACTGAGACAGGGACTGTTGTGCATCGCTCTCCAGTCATAACTGGCAGTGTTCACAGAAGAACGTAGATCTACCTGACACCTTGACCCGCTTTATGTTGCGCTTACACCTCGGACAGGGGAGTCCTTCACGATCGTAGACTCTGTGTTGTCCCTGGAAGTCGCCCGATTCTCCATATATGTCCTTATATGCTTCATCAGCCAGTGACGACCCACGAAGTTGTACAGCCTCATTCAGTAGCTCGATCATGGATCGGTGCAGACGGCGTGCTTCCTGCGAGGAAAGTGTATTGCATTTTCTATCGTATCTTAGCCCTGCGGCAAACAATATTTCGTCAGAATATATATTGCCTATGCCTGCAACGAACTCTTGGTCCATTAGCAGCGGTTTCAACTGGGTATTGCGTTGGGAGAGCATAGCTGCAAATTGCATCCAGCTGATCTGGTTTGCAAGCGGGTCGAAGCCCAGATGAAGCAGTTCAGCCGGTATCATCCTGGGATTTCCTTCTGCTGGTCGTGTAACAAATATTTCACCAAAGGTACGTGGGTCTATGAACCGTAATTGTCCACCTTGGCTTAACGTTATAATCACATGAGTGTGCTCCGGTATTGGCTCCTTAGTGCCTTTTGCACGTAGCAATTGGCCGCTCATGCCAAGATGGACAACCAGTATGTCATCTCCGATCAGGTCAAATAGTAGATACTTTCCGATCCTTCTTATCTGGGTAATCTTCTTTCCCTGTAATTGAGCAATCAGCTGCTTGGGGTTGTCATGCCTTCTGACTGACCTTGTTCCGAGAATCTCTATTGACTTGATTTTTTTACCGATTATCTCTTTTTCGAGTTCTCGTCGTATAGTTTCTACTTCTGGTAATTCTGGCACTTTGCTAACTCACATATTTTGTAGGGCTGATTTTGCAGCCATTTGTTCTGCGCTCTTCTTTGAACTGCCGGAGCCACTTCCTCTGAGCTCTCCGTTTACATATACGTATGCATCGAAATGCCGAGAATGATCAGGTCCGTTACTATCGACTACATACTCTGGTAGCTCGCCAGAGTTTTTTTGAACAATCATTTGCAGGCTCTCCTTATAGTTGTACATTCCAGGTGATCTCGATGCTCTTTCAATAGGGTGTTCGAACCATTTTATTATGATTTCGTATACCATCTGGAAGTCCGAATTGCTATCTATATATATTGCTCCAATAAGTGCTTCTAGAGCATCAGAGAGAATTGATGGCTTGGAGCGTCCTCCCTCTGCAATCTCTCCTTTGCCGAGTTTGATTAGATTACCCAGGCCTATTTTAGTGGCGATTTCAGCGAGTGCAGGTTGCGATACTACATCTGAACGGATTTTTGCCAGTGGACCTTCTTGAAGATCTGGCCACTTTTTATATGTGTAATCAGCTACGACCAAAGATAGTACGGCATCTCCCAGGTATTCCAGTCTTTCGTAGGACGGTATTCCTTCAAACATGTTACTCCATGAGCGATGAGACATGGCGGTGTCCAAGAGGACAGCGTTTAGAAATCTATACCCAATTGCCCTTTCCAGGTTACGGCGTGCGTGAAGGGAAATGTCCTTATCTGTAGGCTGGTCGTACTCTCTCTCCGAGTGGTCCAATGAATATCCAGCAGTCAATCTGATTACAAACGCTCCATAATGTAGTCTACAGCATCTCTAACAGTTCTCAAATCCTCCAGATCTTCGTCGTCGATGCGAAACCCTTCTATTCTGGTGCTCATCTCTTCTTCAAGTGCCTCTACCAGTTCTATAAGTGCCAGGGAATCGGCATTGAGATCATCTGCGAACGAAGATGCCTCGGTGATGGCAGACGGATCTATTTCCAGTATGTCTGCAAGCTGGTCCCTTATAAGCGATACTACCTGGTCACGATCGATTGGCAATAAGTCTGCTTGTGTTCCTGATGTCATTTCTTTTTGTTCCTCCATATCTACTCTTTATGCTCTGGTTGTATCTCATGGTACGCCTCTTTGTAGTGTACCAGCATCGGTTTTTGTTGACTAGTCTGTTTGTTAGGTCCAGCTCCGGGGGAGAGACTCGAACTCTCAACCCAGCGGTTAACAGCCGCTTGCTCTGCCAAATTGAGCTACCCCGGAAAGCGTATGTATCACACCAGTAGCCGGTTAACGGCTATTCAACGTTGATATCCAATGTTAACAATAGCAGATTACACGATCTCGTGTGGCATCTTTCTCGCCTTCATCAAGGATATTGTGCTTCTTTTGAATTACTGGCGACCGCAGTCCCTGTCCGTAAAGGCGGAGGGTTACTTAGCTACATTTTCAACTACCATCAAGAAACTCTCGTAGAGCATGTGCCGCATCGGGTTTGCGGAGTTTGGCCAGTGTCTTAATCTCTATCTGGCGAATGCGTTCTCTGGTGACCATGCATGCTTTGGCAACCTCCTCTAAGGTATGTCGCCTACCGTCGTCAGTGAGACCGAAGCGTAACTCCATTACTTTGCGATCTCGCTCAGGTAGTGTTTTCAAGGCTTCCGCTACGGCATCGCGAAGCATTGTTCGTGTCGCCGAGTCGTCTGGGTCCTCATTTCTCTTGTCTTCGATAATATCATATAGTGATATTTCTTGATCACCGATAGGTTGTTCGAGGGAAAGTGTATCCTGATTCATACGTAGCATTTCCTTGACTCGTTCAGGATGCATGAACAGCTTTGCTGATAGCTCTTCCAAAGTGGGCTCCCTCCCCTTGTCCTGCAACCATTGACGTTGTGCCCGCAATACTCTGTTCATCTCCTCTACTACATGAACAGGTATTCTTATTGTACGAGATTGATCTGCCAATGCTCGGATGATTGACTGGCGTATCCACCAGGTGGCATAGGTAGAGAATTTGAAGCCTTTACGGTAATCAAATTTTTCTACGGCTCTCATCAGACCCAAGTTGCCTTCCTGTATGAGATCGAGGAAGGCCATTCCGCGATTGCGGTAGCGCTTTGCTATGGAAACTACAAGGCGTAGATTTGCCTCTATTAGAGCATCTTTTGCCTGGTTGCCCAGTCTAATGTCTTTTAAAAGTGTTTCTACCTGGTCTTTGGCAATATCGGATTTTATTATTCCATCTATATCCTTGTTTTGTTCCCCTTCCAGGGAGATCTTGTTTTGTTCCCCTTCCAGGGAGACACCTAATTTGTTGGCAGCCTCCCTCCCAGCTTCTATCTGACGCGCGAGTGCTATCTCTAGATCGCTATTGAGAAGCTTTACCTTTCCAATGTCCCGTAGATATTCCCGTATAGCATCCGCTCCAGCTCCTTGCATGTCCGGGATAGAGGTAGAACGTGCCACTGAATTGTCGCTGTGGGCAGTATCAATGTCTTCTAAATCTATCTTATGGGGGTCGATTTGTATCTTTGTGGTACCGGTACGACGGCTCATCCGATTAGCTGTCTTTTTTGCCACTGGTTTCTCTGTTTTCTCCGGTGATCTGGTTGCCGACCTTGCTGTTCCCTTTGCTGTCCCCTTTTCCGATCGGGTTGCCGACCTTCTAGCCGCTGGCTTGGCTACTGGCTTTGCCACTGGTTTCTCTGTTTTCTCCGGTGATCTGGTTGCCGACCTTGCTGTCCCCTTTTCCGATCGGGTTGATTGCATATCAGCTGCTGCTGCCATTCTGTCCCGGTTGTGATCTTGAGTTCCTGATGTAGTTCTTCTTCCCATTGACTAGTTGTTGTTTCCTGTCTGAAGCAATTTTATCAGCTCTCTCAGTGGTTCAGTGCTGGCGTTTTCTTCCCCAAACTTTTCCAGAGCTATTTTGATCCTTGTTATGTATTGTGCAGCTTCCCTCGTATCCATGCTATTCATTCGTACTTGCGCCTGAATGTCTTGTATTGATCGTTCTGCTGCCATTATTGCAAGCCGGCTGATAGCACCCAGTGGAGGTGACTTAGGCTCTTCGACGGCCAATCTGGTCAGTAAATTTGCTATAGTACGACTTCTGGCATATGCACTGTCTATTGCTTGCTGGAGTGTCTGGGAATTGGCGAGTAATTCATATACTTCTCGTAGAGTATCATTGTCAAATAAGTAACCTTCAATAAACTCTGCTACCTCTTGCGGATTATGGATCGCTATCCTTAGTACTTCAAGCTCAGCTCGGCATTCAGGATTTGAATAGATATCTTCAATAGTGCGATTTTCATCCTCGACTCCCTCTTTGGTTTTGCCACCAAGGCTCGTATTTATTTCGTTTTCTGCATTTGATCTTGCTCTGGTTTCTCGCAAGGGCGGAGTTCCTTGGATATCTCTTCCAACGTTACGGTGGGGAACTTGTCTGCTGGCATGATACTCTTTGTTTCCCGGTGACCTGGATTGGAGATTGTATTTCTGTTTGTTGACTGCATCGAATTCTTTTCTTAGCGTATTTATATTTATTTTGCAGCGATCAGAAATGAGCATTAGATACTGATCTTGTAGCAGCCTGTTGGCATGGACAGATAGGTTTTCCAGTGCCGTAGTCGCCGCCCTTGCCCGACCTTCTGGATGAGAGAGATCATGAGTTGCAAAGATTCTTTCCAGACGAAAGCGCATAAAGGGAACCGCCCGTTCTACCGAATCGCGTAGAGCTTGCGGGTCAGAGAGAGATAATTCTGCGGGGTCATATCCTTCTGGTATCACTGCTACCGATACGTTTACGTCGCCAGTGTTCTCCCACTGGTAGAAACGTTCCTGCCCGGCTTGTCCGGCCTGGTCCGAGTCATATGCTAGTACGATATTTGATGTAAAACGCCGGAGGAGTTTGAAGTGTTCTTCACTGAGTGCTGTTCCACATGTTGCTACAGCTCTAGGTAATCCCGACTTAAAAAATGATATTACGTCTGTGTATCCTTCACAGATGATTGCCTGATCAGAGTGGACTATATCTGTCTTTGCCAGGTGAAGGCCGTATAGGGTTTTTTTCTTGGAGTACAGTAAGGTTTCCGGAGAGTTCTTGTACTTTGCCTCCTTTGATCCTGGTAGTACTCTACCTCCCATGGCAATAGGGTGGCCCCCAGGATCGTAGATCGGAAAAATTATTCGGTTGCGCATAAAATCCTGTTGCCTCCCAGCTTTGTTCACGAAACCAAGTCCAGATGCTTTTAATATCGTTCCAGGGATACGCAGGTGTTTAGCCAGTGCGTCCCACTCGTCAGGTGCAAAACCGAGGTAGAACATCTCGATTATATCGTCATTGAAACCGCGAGACTGTAGGTACTTGTATGCTTCTGAGGATGCAGGCTCCAGAAGTTTTTTATGGTAAAAATCTATTGCTCTTACCAGTGCATCTTGTATTGAGACAAGCGTGGAGGTGGTCTTTTTGGATGAACTCTCCTTGAGGGTGATACCCGATCGCTCGGCAAGTTTTTGAACGGCTTCAGGAAAACTCAAATTTTCTATATCTTCGACGAAGGTAATTGCATCTCCAGAACGATGACATCCAAAACAGTAGTAGAGACCCTCGTCACTGTTGACGCTAAAAGATGCCGTTTTTTCGTTATGAAATGGGCAGAGTCCGACGTAGCGCCTACCCTGTTGCTTGAGCCCTATGTACTCTGATATCAGCGCAACTATATCGGTTGATTCTCTTACTCTGGCAATGTCATCAGGTTCAATAGCCACAGCGATAAATCTAGCTCAACTTTCGATCCAGGGTTGTCGTCTGGTGGCCTGTTATATAAATAGTGGGGTACCGTATAGTAATAAATAGTGGGGTACCGTCTGGCATCGGGTGGCCATATGGCAAGACTGGATATGAATGTGTAGCTGGAGTTGTATTGAGGTCAAGAACGCCGTCAGGGGCATCATTTGGCTGACGGTGGCCCATGAGCCAATAGGGGAATGGGAGGCCGAGAATGCTGTCATGGGCGTAATCTGGCTGGCAGGAACTCATGGTTATTTGTGAGACAGACTATTGACATAGCCAATTTCTTCTTCATCTGGTCGGTGAGTTGCTCCATATGGATGCAACATAGTCTGATCTCGTGTATGGTAGCAATCATGTATTTGAAATCTATGACCATAAAAGGTTTCAAGTCTTTTGCCGATCCGGTTACGCTTGTCTTTGAGCCTGGCGTGACAGTAGTAGTAGGTCCTAATGGCAGTGGGAAATCCAATGTAGTGGATGCTTTGATGTGGGCACTTGGAGTGCAGGCGGCGAAGACTGTTAGGTCGTCCAAGATGGACGACGTTATATTCTCGGGTTCACCAGCGCGGGCCCCACTGGGCAGGGCAGAGGTGTCGTTGGTCATTTGCGACGATTCTGGACGACTTCCGGGGGGATTGTCAGAGGTGAGTATCACGCGGACGCTATTTCGTTCTGGTGAGAGTGAATATGCTATGAACAACCACCCATGCAGGTTGATGGATGTCCAAGATGTACTTTCAGAGCTTGGTATTGGTCGTCGGCAGCATGTAGTGATATCTCAGGGCAATCTGGATCAGATACTCAATGCCCAGCCGGAGGAAAGAAGGGCTGTAATAGAGGAGGCAGCCGGAATATTAAAGCACCGTCGCAGGAGAGACAAGGCTGTGAAGAGACTGGAAGCCACTCAAAGCAACTTGGAGAGGTTATCAGACCTGTTGAGAGAGCTTAAACGCCAGATGCGTCCGCTTGAACGCCAAGCCAAAGCGGCAAGGGCATATGAAGCGTATCGAGATGAGTTGCTTATTCTGAAGTCATATGTGACGGGTAGGGAACTTATCCGGCTACATGAGCGTCGGAATGAGCTAAGAGATCAGATAGAGCGCAATAAAGAGGTGGCCAGCGAACTTACTCAATCTATAGCCGATGCCGATACAGAAATACAGCAAGCTGCATCACGAATCTCGAAGAGAGAGATAGAGGAAATATCTGCTGCACGTAGCCGAGCAGATAACTTGACTGAGCGAGCCAGAGGTTTGGTGGGTATTGCACAGGAGCGTCTGAGTGCTGTTAGATCGCAGATAGATACCCTTTTGGGTGTGGACGAACTTGAATTGTTGGAAGTAGAGGCAGGCAGTCTGCAGGAGCAGCTGGATAGGCTGGAAGCAGAAGAATTGGCATTGGCTCCCGAATACGAGAGGCTGAATATTGCCGAGAAAGAACTTGCCGCCCTATCAACGTCGTATAAGGATACATTTGGTGACTTGGATGCTTTGACTGCACGCGCACGGGATCGTGCGTTGATTGAAGAGACCATACTGCGCCTGGAACAGGAGAAGGAGGTAGCAGGTAGGGCTATAGAGGATATGGAAGAGCAGGAGATGGAGGGAGATAAGCAACTTGATTTATTGCGTGTAACGGTTGCAGAGACAGAAGATGCCTTGTTGGAGATTCAGGAGCACCGTAGCAGTCTTGATGATGAGTTGGCCAGAGCATCTAGTGCCAGAGAGATTGCCGGCAAGGCAGTTGAAATTACTGAGGGTGAGTTACGTCAGGCAGAACGTGAACGTGCAGGAATTGAAGCTAGGTTGGAGACCCTGGAAAACGCAATGGTAGATGCCAAGGGCATTCAGTTGGATCTATCGGAAGGTCTATCTGGCTATGCAGGCAAACTATGGGAGTTGATTAGCATGGATGCCGGCATGGAGCGAGCAGTTGAAGCTGCTATTCCTTTCTCGGTGCTGGCAGAGGTGTTCACCATGCAGGATGGTCTCATGGATATGGTGGTGAAGTCGATCAAGGCAGGGTCAGGTATTTCGTTACTTCCCGCTCTTGCATCGTTGCAGTCGACCCCACTGTCATCTACTTCAGGGACGCAGCCAGCTGAAAGTCATCAACCAAAGGAGTCGACCCCACTGTCATCGACCAATTATGTTCCTCTTGCTTCCTCCATTACTCATGCCTCCTCAGCTGTCTCTATGCCTCCTCAGCCTGCTGCCATACCCGACCCCACCTCTCCGGCCGTCCAGAATGCTGTAGGTGATTTGAGCGTGACGGGTGCTGTCAGCTCAAGTACTCCCAATGCTGGAAGTGGCGATGTAAACACTCCAGATATTGCAAGCATACCTGGTATCGAGCTATTGAGATCCCATGTACGTTCGCAAGATGGACAGAATGAAACTGTAGAGCATCTACTGGATATCTTGCTTGATGGGGTGTGGGTAGTGCGTGGAGGGAGAGAAGAAGCGGCACGGATATCCATGAGCTATCCGCGAGCCGTGATCGTGACACAAGATGGAGATCGTTTTTCTTGTGATGGCTGGCATATACGCTCTTCGCAGGGTGTCCATACCTATGTAGGCACGGTTAGTGTCGCAGATGTCGAACTTGAGCGCAAGAGAAGAGAAGAAGTAGAGGCCAGATTACGCAGTGTGGCTATGAAACTGGAGAGTGCCAGGGAAGAGGCCACGGTAAGTTCCCGGTTGGTGGGGGAATTGACTACAGAAATCTCGAATTTGGATAGGCAGGTAGTTGCTCATGATGCCGACATAAAACAATTACGTTACGAGATATCGTCGGAATTGGACAAAGTGGCACGAATCCACAGAGAAAAGGAGGCCAAGGTAGCAGAAGTTGCTTCAATATCCTACGAGCTTAAAGAGCTTAAATCCAAGCTGGATGGTATGGATGGAGAAGGAGTCAACTTAGCTGATCATGCTGAACATGCCGCAAGAGTATATAGTGACCTTGAATCAAAGCAGCAATTAGTAGAGAGTCTCCGTCGCAAATTGGAGATAGAGGCTGCAGGAATAGCTGAAAGAAGGGCGATGCTGCAGGATAGGTTAGCTGATATAGTCGTTAAACGTGAAGATTATTCAAGACGAGAGCAGATTACCAGGGAGAGGATTGAGTATCTGGAATTATGTGTAGTGGGTACAGAAGGTTTGGAGCGCATGGCGAACGATGTCATGATTCGTATGGAGGAGTTGTCCAATATACTTCGCTCAAGAGAGGAGAGGATGTCCAGAGAGTTTCAAGACGATGCAGATAGATTGGATATGCTTATAAAGGATCGTGCAAAAAATGAAGCTACTTTGAACGAGATACGTGATCGTAATTCTGAGTTGGTAGCAGCGCTGAGTCAGGATGATGCACGAGCAGGCACTCTGGAAGTAGTTTTACGAGAAGAACTGGGTAGCTCGTTGGAAGATGTAACAAACATGGATGTTCCTGAGTTGGAAGCGGGTATGACACCAGAAACACGTATTGCTGAATTGGAGCAGCAGATTGCAGCGTTGGGACCGATAAATGCTCTGGCACTCGATGAATTGGTTGTACTTGAAGATAGGTACGTCGAATTGAAGAGACAGGTAGAGGATGTCCAGCATGCTCGCAACGAGGTATCAAGATCTATTGATGAGTTGGATGCTGAGATAACCAGGATGTTTACAGAGACATTTGAGGATGTAAACAGCAACTTCCAACAAATCCTCGGTACGCTGATGCCTGGCGGGACGGGGAGACTAGAGCTGATCAATACAGACAATCTACTCGAATGTGGATTGGAGATAGAAGCAAGACCTGCTGGGAAAGGGGTAAGGAGATTATCTTTGTTGTCCGGCGGCGAGCGTTCGCTTGTTACCTTAGCTTTTTTGTTTGCAATCTTTCGCAGCAGGGTATCTCCATTTTATGTAATGGACGAAGTAGAGGCCGCCTTGGACGATATCAACTTGCATAATTTCTTAGAGCTGGCCAGACAGTTTCGAGATGTGGCTCAGTTAATTATAGTCAGCCATCAAAAAAGGACGATGGAAATGGCTGATGCATTGTATGGGGTGTCCATGTCTCGTGACGGTACCTCCAAAGTAGTGAGCAAGAAGTTGGACGAGAAGGATTGAAGTAGGTATGTTGCTGGTGATACTGATAGTAGTGATAGTCGTATTGCTTCTCGGTGGCTTGGGGCTTATTGTAGGTACCAAATCTCGTCGACGCAGGGTATCCGGGGATAGTGGTACTGTTAATGATGAGATTCCCAGTCATCAGCTAGATTCCCTATCAGGTCCTGGACAGTTGGCAGATACGGTTCCAAGCGAATCATCCGTTGCAACCTTGTCCATACCGGAGCAGGAAGGCGTTGCTACGAAGGAAGTGCCCGCTCGTCATAACCTCTTTGAAGGGATGGGTAAGTCAAGGGGACTTATCTCTGGTTACTTGAAGTCGTTGCGTTCCCGTGCTGCCCTGAATGACAGTATATGGGATGAGATGGAAGAGGCGCTTCTTGGGTCAGATGTAGGTCTCAAGACGTCAGATGCCGTCCTTGGGTCACTACGGGAAAAAGTGAGAGATGGCATTATCAAAGATACCGCGAGCATATTGCCTGCGCTAAAAGCTGAGATACTCTCTTACTTCAGTGCCAACGACGGCTATGCTTCAAACGGTGATCGCTCTGTTGGTGCTGCTACATCCAATGGCTCTGCCACAGATAGCCAGCTTGCTCCCACCAACAACCCCACGACAGATAGCCAGCTTGCTCCCACCAACAACCCCGTTGAAAGGATGTCATCCGGTAGGAGCCTCAGATTCGATGAGGGGGTTACTAACGTCTGGCTGTTCGTAGGGGTGAATGGCGTGGGCAAGACTACTACCATCGGAAAGGTAGCCATGTCTCAGGTGGCAGCGGGGCGATCTGTTATATTGGCGGCTGGGGATACCTTTCGAGCCGCTGCAGGAGAGCAGTTGGAGGTATGGGGCGAACGGGCAGGCGCTGAAGTAATTAGAGGGAAGGAAGGAGGAGATCCTGGAGCGGTTGTATTTGATGCTGTGGAGAGAGCCAAGGCGAAGGGATACGATCTTGTGCTTGCGGATACAGCTGGAAGACTCCATACCAATGTCAATCTCGTAGAGGAGTTAAAAAAGATTTACCGAGTAGCTACTAAATCGGCAGAAGCAGTCTCTGAGGTCCTGTTGGTTCTTGATGCAACTACCGGCCAAAACGGCTTGGCACAGGCTAAGCAATTTACCGATGCCGTTGGGGTTACAGGTATTGTCCTTACCAAGTTGGATGGGACAGCTAGAGGCGGTATAGTCGTAGCTATAGAAAGAGAGTTGGGGATACCAGTCAAAATGGTGGGCATAGGGGAGGGAGTGGATGATCTCATTCCTTTCGACCCATCCGAGTTCGTCGAAGCGTTGTTTGGGTGAGTCAATGAGTTCAGTTGTTTGCTGTTAAACTGATTATCTGATGTTTGAAGCACTCTCTACACGACTGGAAGCAGCATTTTCACGTCTTCGCAATCGCGGACATTTGACGGAGGAAGATATCAATGAAGCTATGGGCGAGGTACGCGCAGCGCTTCTAGAGGCTGATGTAAATGTCCGGGTAGTGAGGAAGTTCATCGATAGGGTACGTGAAAGGATAGTCGGCGAAGAGCTGTCACGTAGCCTTACACCAGGTCAGCAGGTAATCAAAGCGGTCAACGATCAGTTGGTCGAAGCGCTGGGTGGTGAGTCTCTCCGTATCACCTTTGCACCGTTACCGCCTACCGTGGTGCTACTTGCCGGTTTGCAAGGATCGGGGAAGACTACCACATCGGCTAAGCTGGCTTCATGGTTTGCCTCACAGGGGCGTAACCCTATGTTGGTAGGAGCTGATCTCCAACGGCCTGCCGCTGTTCAGCAGCTTGAAGTATTGGGAGTGCAGGCCAGAGTGCCGGTATTCAGCAAGCCCACAGATCCGATTCAAGTGGCGACAGAGTCGAGGAATGAGGCTCGTCGTCTGGGTAGGGATGTTGTTATTGTTGATACTGCGGGTCGGTTGGCCATAGATGAAGTGTTGATGGAGGAGATCAGGCAGATTTCTGCTGCTATAAAGCCTGATTACACCTTCCTTGTCGTAGATGCTATGACTGGTCAAGATGCAGTAAATGTTGCTACTGCATTTCATGAATCCCTAGAGCTTGATGGGGTGATACTCACTAAGTTGGACGGGGATGCCAGAGGAGGTGCTGCATTATCTGTAAAGGAGATCGTAGGTAAGCCTATAGCCTTCGCCTCTACCGGAGAACACCTGAGAGATTTTGATATGTTTTATCCGGATAGGATGGCGAGCAGGATACTCGGTATGGGAGATGTCCTATCTCTGATTGAACAAGCAGAGCGTACTTTCGATCGCGAGCAGGCAGAAAAGGCTGCACGGGGTATGCTTGAAGGGAGGTTTACTCTGGAGGACTTCCTTGGTCAGCTTCAGCAGGTGCGTAAGATGGGACCATTGTCCGGGCTACTCTCCATGTTGCCAGGAGTGCCCAAGGAGATACGTCAGTCCAAAGATCTCATAGATGATTCACAGATATCCAGGATAGAGGCGATCATCCGATCAATGACTTCGGAAGAGAGAAACAGACCTGAAATTTTGGACGGTTCCAGGCGTTCCCGTGTGGCAAAAGGTGCTGGCGTAACTGTTCAGGAGGTCAATCAACTGGTCAAGCAGTTCAAAGAGGCTCAGCAACTTATCAAGTCACCTTCTTTGCTTGGAGGGCTACTTGGCAAGGGGGCTAGTATGGGGCAATTGCAGTCCATGCTGGAGGGTAGTCAACTTGATCCCGGACTGGGTGGAGTAGCCCCACTTGGTGGGCATACATCCGGACTACCAGGGGATAGGGTTAGAGGGCAGGGTCTCGGTGGTTTGTTTGGTGATAGCGGTTCCGATGATGGTAATATGTATCAGGCTATCCGTCAGGGACACTCTCCTAGAACGAAGAACAAGAAAAGCGGTAAAGGTAGTAAAGGTAGAGGAAATGGCAGGGTTACGCCAAGAAAGAAAAAGAGATGATTCGCAAGCATAGGAGAATAGAGGCATAATAGTTATATGGCAGTTAAGTTGCGTTTGAAGCGTATGGGAAAGAAAAAGCAGCCTACCTACAGATTGGTTGCTGCAGATAGTCGTTCGCCCAGAGACGGCAGGTTCATTGAGGCTATAGGAGTATACGCGCCTAGAGGAAGATCAAAAGATGATCCAGCCACGTTTGTAAAGATAGACAGGGAGAGAGCTGTAGACTGGCTGAGCAAGGGAGCCCAACCGACAGAGCGTGTTGAGCGCTTGTTTCGTGAAGAAGGCACCTGGGATGCTTTCATGGAGGTGAAGGGAGGGAGTGAATGACCGAAGAAGGCGACCAATTGGAAACGCAAGATGAAGCCGTTCAGGATGGGTCGGATGATGCTATAGAGCACAACTCAGATGATCTTGGTAAGGCATCGGAGGTGTTGATCTATGTTGCACGTACTATAGCTAGAGATCCTGATGCCGTCAAGGTGTCTGGTACCCGTGAAGGCAATAAAGTTCATCTTAAGGTGTCTGCGGCAAAGTCTGATATGGGCCGGCTGATAGGTAGAGGTGGAAGAGTGGCTAACGCCATAAGGGTGCTGGTAAGAGCGGCGGGTTCGCTGGACCATATTGATACCAATGTGGAGTTCGTAGACAACTGATTTCCTCTTCCTCTTCTCCGGCTCCACTTGACCTGCTGGGAGTTGGCAGAGTGATCAGGGCTCATGGGGTGCGAGGTGAAGTGGTAGTTTATTTATCCACCAACAGGGAAGAGCGAATGCAATCAGGCAGTACACTCTATGGATTGAGGCGAGATGATGGCAGTCAAAATACTCAACATGCACCGCCTGCACGCCATGGTCGCATTGCAATAGATACGGCGTTGGCCTTCGCTGAGAATGACCTGGCTGGTATGGGTGATCCCCTTGTCGTGTCTACTTCGAGGTTTCTGAGGGATAAATGGCCAGGAACTATGTGGATAGTCAAGTTCAAAGGGGTTGATACCAGAAATGAGGCACTGCAGCTTAGAGGTATTCAACTGGCCGCACCTCCTATAGATGATAATGGTGCCTTCTGGGCAGATCAGCTTGTAGGCAGTGTAGTGATGGATTTGAAGGGCAATGAAGTGGGTAGAGTCTCTGCACTGGTGGTCAATCCAGGCGGTGACCTTTTGGAACTGGATGATGGAAGGTTGATTCCACTGGTATTCGTAGTGTCTAACGATGGAGTTCGGGTGGTGGTAGATGTGCCTGAGGGATTGCTGTAGGCATGGACGAGGAGAGATCTTTACTCAAGCCCGCCGACCTGGATGCAGCCAAGCGCACACCGATTGCTGTAGGCATGGACGAGGAAAGTGCTCCACTCAGGGTAGGCGGATTTACAATAGACGTGTTTACGATATTTCCTGGTATGGTAGAAGAATACCTGGAGTGGTCGTTGATTGGACGAGCTCGAGCACGGGGCTTGGTAAACATATTGATACACGATATTCGTTCTTATACGACATCATCAGGTAGATCGGTAGATGACACACCATTTGGAGGAGGACCTGGTATGGTCATGATGGCGGAACCCATATTCAATGCGGTGGAAAGTACGCCATGTCAGAGGCCACTGTTGCTACTTTCTCCTTCGGGGAAGATTTTTGACCAGAAAATGGCTAGAGATTTGTCTACTGGAAAGATGTTATCCAGCAACACAACTCGTAAGGTGGCTGGTACTGGAGCTGGCGATGGTCGTGAGGTAGGGATAACTGAGGCCAAGGGGTTCTCGTTGATCTGTGGCCGTTATGAAGGGGTAGATCAGCGAGTGGTGGATCATCTTGTGGACGGTGAGATATCGATCGGAGATTACATTATTTCAGGTGGCGAGTTGGCTGCACTTGTAGTGATCGAAGCTACCGTTCGTTTGCTCCCTGGCGTAATGGGTAATGATGAGTCAGCGGCAGAGGAATCGTTTGAGGATGGATTGCTCGAATATCCTCAGTATTCTCATCCGAGGAGCTTTAGGGGATGGGAGGTGCCGCCAGTGCTTTTGTCGGGCAATCATGGGATGGTTTCCAAGTGGAGAATGGCGCAAAGATTGAAGCTAACGGCTAGGCGCCGTCCTGACCTCATCGAGGCCAGGGGAGGTATTACTGATCAGGAGAGAGAGTTGATCGAATGGGCAGATAGAGGGTTTTTTGAATACGGCTAGATTCGCGGTTAGACGGTTGCTGCACTTACTGCTATAATTGCCGATACATGCTACGGTCACGTTACTGCGTTGTGATGAGTAATTGGGTCGGTCTACATGCGGTGTAAGGTACCTGTTGCAGCCATTGCTGGTGCCACGGCACTCTGGCTGTAATATTTATGCAGCAGATACATTATGATAGTATGACATTACGATATGGAGAATTGGATATGAACCCCACAGATATAGTTGATCAGCAGACATTGCGAAGTGATATCCCAGACTTTGCTCCGGGAGATACCCTTAAAGTACATGTGAGAGTCGTGGAGGGTGGAAGGGAACGCGTACAGGTATTTCAAGGTATCGTATTGAAGCGTCAGGGATCGGGAGCCAGAGAGACGTTCACAGTTAGGAAGATTAGTTTTCAGGTAGGTGTCGAAAGGATCTTTCCTGTCCATTCGCCGATTATCTCCAAGATAGAAGTAGTTTCCAGGGGAGACGTACGCCGTGCCAAGCTTTATTACCTACGTGATCGTATAGGTAAGGCAGCCAAAATCAAAGAGAAGCGCTAAAGTTCATAAAAAAGGAGTCGACGTTCCCAAGGGGGCAAGGAACGTCGACTCTAAACCGGTAGGGCTAGTGGTCCGTCCCGTAAATAATCACGGGATTTGCTGCTCAAATGTAGCTACCCAATCTCTGAGGTTGTGCTACACCCCTTATGGCGCCTCCTCTTGGTAGCAGGACAACGTCCACATTATCCACGGGACGGACCACTAGGACTTGGGGTGGGTACTACCTACCGGAAAACTTGAAATGCAATAGCTCAGGCTACCCTGGACAGTATTTTTTCTGTTATCTGCTTACGTACACTTCGTGCTTGGCTATGAGCATACTTGACTGCAGCCCGTGCATCCTCGGGGAGCTTGTCCTCTAGCGGGCTCAGCGTGGAATCGATACGATCCAATGCCTTCTCTAGTCTGTCGTCAGCATCCTTTGCTCGCTTTGCTATTTCCTGCTTTGCAATAGACAGCGTACCGGCAAGATTCTGACTAGGCTGGTCCAACCGCTGCTGGACAAACTTTGCCAACTCATTGCGCCTGACCTGTGCGCGCTGGTAACCCATTACTCCAAGCCCGATTGTCACGTAAGCTGCATTCTTGGCAACCTCATTGACCTCTTGCTTGATATCGTTGATCTTAGCCATATAAATCCTCCTGAACTCAGTAACTTTTCTAATTTGTCTGTAGGGTACAATTATTATTTGACTGGAAAACCACCCCAGCCAAACTGGTTATACACCAAACTGGCAGTGGGCTGAGCTGTGTAGTAACTGTAACCCTTCTGCTAACTATTATAACATGTACAATAAACAATTGCAAGCACTTTTTCAAAAAAACTTACTACCTCGACTTTTATGTAATTACTAGTTAGTACGATATATTTGTATCCTGTACGGTATATTCGTATTCCAGTTTGTTGTAACCGTCGGTCGTTTGCCTGGTCGGTCATTAGTTTGCCTGACTTTACCTGACAGTATATCTAGTTTAGTGGATAAGGCTACGATTTGTAATCACAACATCGAGTTCTTTAGAAGACAGACGCTATCCTGACGTAGACGTATTAGTATGCAGGATGGAGTTAGAGATATTTGAAATACGGTCATTTTGGAGTTTAGGATGGTAGCTGACTTAAACTGTGATAATGTGCTGCCCGTATGGTGATCTATGATGACCGAGACTAGCCAGATAGACGGCATGATATCAGATTGTGCTGTAGACCCAGATACATCAAGTGCTATGCTGTTGCCAGCCATAGTGGCGGTAGTGGTGGCACACGATCCGGGGAACTGGTTTGAAGAGCAGCTTCGCTCTTTGCTGTTACAGGATTATCCTGGATTGGTTGTATTGGTGGTCGATTCAGCCAGCTCTACGCCGGTTGCTCCCAGAGTGGCGAATATACTTCCCGACGCATATGTTATAAGGGTAGAAAGCAATGATGGTTTTGGATCGGCAATTAATCTCGCTCTATCCCATGTGGAGGGTGCTCAGTATCTGCTGATATGCCATGATGACATTGCATTGGAGCCGGATGCAGTACGCAGGATGGTAGAAGAGAGCTATAGGTCCAATGCCGGTGTAGTTACTCCCAAAATGGTGCAATGGGAACATCCGAATGTTCTGCTGCACATGGGAATGATGGTCGATCATTGTGGTGTGCCTGCGGAAAGGGTCGAGAAGGATGAGATCGACCATGGCCAGCATGATGCCCCTGTGGAGGTGTTTGCAGCACCGGGAGGATGCATGCTCGTTCGTAGGGATCTCATGGATGAAATTGGCGGTATGGACCCATCTATACCTGCAGCCGGTGATGATATAGATTTTTCCTGGCGGATAAGAGTTGCAGGAGGGCGTATAGTTTTGTGTCCGAGAGCGAAGGTACGCCATCTGGAAGCCATGACTACCGGTATGCGCCCATTTGAGGTGGATCACATTGACCTCGAGGTGCTCAGGCGCAGGCACGAGCTTGAGACTGTTATATCTTCATATGACCTCTTCCACTTATTATTCATAATACCTCAGCTTGTATTTCTCAGTATCGCTGAATTCGTACTTTCATCGATTGGTGGGCAGCACACCAGAGCAAAGGCGATATCGCTTAGTTGGCGGTGGGTATTTACCCATATCTCTGATTTGCGTAGCAGGAGAGAGCGGATACATGCCATAAGGAGAGCAGACGATGCAGAGATTGGCAGGTATCAACTGAAAGGATTTGCTCGCATTGTTTCCTATGCGAGGCGTGCTTCTCTCTATGGAATATCCGGGGCGCATCTGGCTAGGCCACCTGTCGAGCGAGGATCCCCCAACGAGTCATGGTGGGCTTCATGGCGTAGAAAGCAGTTTCTTTTTACATGGCTTCCAGCCATAGTCATTATTGTATGGGGCTTTCGTAATCTGCTCCTTCATCATCTACCTGTAGTAGATGAGTTATTGCCGTTTCCGTCATGGACGACAATGCTGAGTGCCTTCTTCACCGGCCATAGCGTCAGCGGGTTCACTGCACCGGTCCCTGTGTCACCATCCTCGCTCGTACTGGGTATCCTATCGTTTCTGGCTGGAGGGTCATCTACTTTGGCTCAGCACCTGTTCTTGGTTGCCCTGTTGCCTATCGGTGTCTGGGGTATATGGGTAGTTACAAGGTCGCTTAATAGTCGCCTTGCCAGGACTGTCGCATCCTTGAGCTACTTGTTCATTCCCCTGGCGTATGGAGATATCTCTTCAGGAAGGGTAGGAGATCTGGTGGCAATTGCTGGTGCTCCATTCATTTTTGCTGCTGTCGGGAGCTCGTTCAGAGCTTGGGAGTCCGGCGGACCTCCGAGAACAAATGGAGGTGAAACAGGTTATGCCGATGAGGTCATCTTGCCAGCGAGAGCTCATATTTCTTCATGGGGGAGGTCATTAGTTTCTTGGTTGAAGATGCATATTCGAGAAATATTGAAAGTAGCTCTAGTTACTGCGATATTTGCTATGTTCGTGCCAGGTGTATTCCTGTTCCCAGCGATATCAGCACTGGGGATTGCATGCGGTTATCTTCTTACCCGTAAGGCCCATTGGCGTGACAGGTGGCTGGTCCATGCCTGCATGGTAAGTGTTCTTGCTACTGTAGGAGCTATTGCCCTGCTCGCTCCGTGGTCGGTCGTGTCGCTTGCCAGGTCAGGTATGTCGGCAAGTAGCATCGTGAGATTTGGTGCGAATGGTACAAGTGGAACGTTCCTTGGTTTGCTGGAGTTTGCAAGCGGGAATCTCCATCCTGGGCTACTCCCATTCGGCTTTTTGATCGTGGCATTTATTGCGATATTCATTGCATCTACCGGGAAGCAACTGGTAGGGACTGCATCGGCTTGGTTTGTTACACTCTTTTCGGTCATTCTTGCTTGGCTGGCTACCAGAGGGTGGACAGGTCCGGTGGAGGTACCGAGTGGGGTCATGCTGGCTCTTGGGGCTGTGGGAGTATGTATTGCCATTGGCTATTCTATGGACGTGTTAGTGGCGTGGTTCCATCTCAACTCCAATAGAGCAAAGATAAAATCGATATTTGCACTCATGTTGCCTGTAGCGATATTGGTAATAGCGGCCGTTCCTGTGGCGGGCTTCTCTGGTAGTGGACGGTGGGGGCTTCCTGTCAATGGATATCGTAGTGCAGCTCCTTCGCATGCAGGTAACCTCTACTGGCGTACGCTCTGGCTGGGGAATCCGGCAGTGCTCCCCACTGGAGGTTCACCGATTTTGCCTGGATTGTCCTATACGGTAGCGAGAGGTTGGTTGCCAGATGAGTTGGATATGGCGAGCTCCACCTCTGGAGTGTCAGGGGCATACAATGGATCCGCATCCGGTATCGGCTATGATGTCAATCTGGCAGTTAACGGAGGTACTGCTACTCTTGGAAAGATGTTATCGCGATATGATATACGTTATATAGTTGTGCTCTCTTCTCCTGCACCGATCATTCCTGGTATACAGGAGGTATCATTTCAGGCAAGAGTTCCTGGGGTGGTAAACGGTATGCGTCTCCAAAATGATCTCTCGGAGATAGTGGGTTCTGAAGGATATCGAGTGTTCATAAATACTGCTTTTCCTCACGGGCGGTACCATAAGCAGCTGTTTCCATGGTATATGCCTATGCTTGCAGTGGTACAAATCATACTTTGGACTCTGTGCGTCTGGGCAGTCGTCTACCTTCGCCGCAGAAGACTAAGGTTAGCTAATGGTCGTCAGTGAAGATTCGTAATGTGGGGGGGAGGATGTCAGCAAAATGAGTGAGAGCTTGCTTCTAAAGCGCAATGCTATGCGATCGAGGGTCACTATTGCATTGATAGTCATTGTAACCGTGATTGGGCTGACACTTATAGATGGGTTGGTTTTGAATTCTACTCGACCAGCTGTTTCTACCCTAGCCAAAGGCACTTCGTCGCCTGTTGTAGCTGTCGGTGGTGCTCAGTCAGTGGAATGGTCGTGTCCGGGTGGATCAGGATCGAGTGGACCTGCCCCGACCAGTATTCTGATTACATCGTCACGATCATCTACTGTGCAAGCACAAGTTAGAGTCGTTTCCAATGCCGGGCTGGAAAGGTTTACAACTGTTACTGTACCCGCGGATGGTCAGGTATCGTTCATCGCATCTACTCTACTGAATGGTCCATTCCTGGGTGCCTATGTAGTTGTCAATGGCGGTGGAGTAGGCGTGAGCGAGATAGACAATGGTTTTACAGGGTGGTCGGTGTCGCCCTGCGCAGCTCATGGTGCAGACCAATGGTATTTTGCTGACGGCTCTACGGCTGGGGGTGACAGGTTGTACATGGAGTTGCTCAATCCTGGAGCGACCACCTCTGTGGTTAATCTGTCGTTTAGTACAAGTGAATCGAATGCAGGTATGTCGGCTGCTTCTGTAGGTGGCTCTTCAGGGAGCGGGAGTACAGGAGCGGGGACATCCAAAGTGATAGCGAAGCAGGGTTCTGGTGGTTCCATATCCGGATCCGGGGATGTGCTATCGCCCTCTGCATATCAGGGTATCGTGATTCCTCCCTTTGGGCTGGTGGTGGAGGACTTGGGGCACCACGTAGTATCTAAGGTGCCGGTAGCTACTGTAGTCAGTGCTACTACTGGCGTAGTGGTGGCTGCAGAGCTTCAAGTGGGTGCAACCGGAGGTTCTACTGTGCCCAGTGACGGAATGGCACTGACCCTTGGCTCTGTTTCACCAGCCAAGAGGTGGTGGTTTCCTATAGCGTGGGATCAGCCTGGATCAGTGGATGCATTTCATATATTCAATCCAGGGAATAGACCTGTATATTATAAGGCTATATTCAAGTTCAGCGGCGGTAGCGTACCTCCTTATAAGATGAGTGTTTCACCCCACACAGTCTCTACTTTGGTGGCTCAAGATATTCCTGGATTGCCTACGGCTATCCCTTATCAGTTGGAGATCAGGGTAGTGCATGGTGGTGGTATAGTGGCGAGTAGCTCCCTTGCAGCTCCCCCGGAAGCCGCCCCAAATCCCCTATTCGGTATGTCGACTCCAATTGGTCGAGGTTACCGATGCTGGGTAGTACCGGTACTACCGTCTCCCGCTACCGGTGTGTCGGCTATAGGAGTTTCTGATCTAGGTAGGAAGCCCGCTCGCGTAGTAATTCGAGCGCTCTATTCTGTGCCTGAAATTGTATCTGGCAGCTCTCACGTTACCACAGGCTCTCACACCACTACCGGTCCCTCGGGCATCACTACTCTCCATGCCAATACCACTCCTGCTGTCGTCAAGACTGGTACAAGTACCGCTACTACCGGGAATCAGGCCTCTGCCTACCCGCCAAATTTCTCCTTGGGAGGTAGCGTATGTAACATACCTATCGCTTCTACGGCTAGTAAACGAGGCAAACAGGGCAAACAGGGCAACATTGTAGTGGGTAGAACAGCGCATACCGGTGAGGCCATAGGTCACAGTAGCGTCCGCCATCACACTCCTGGTTTACGCTATGGCTATGTACCGATAGCAGACCAGACGGTATCTTCCTCTGAGCCATTTGCTCTTGCTGGCAGCTCAATGCCCTCACTTATAGGGGCTACAGCACTGGTAATCTCAGCCAACCAGCCTGTAGCTGTAGAGGTGGATGCTATGCCGTTTGGTACCATTGGAGCGGAGATCAATCCGGCGTTTAGCCTATAAGGTCACCTTGTATGGTATCGAGAATGGCTTTGGCTTTTTTCCTGTCGTCGGGATTGTCGCTACCATATAGACGTTCAACGTCTACAATATTGCCGTGCTCATCTACTATCTTGGCAAGCAGGTAATCGTCCATTGGTGCGATACTGTCTATGACGTCATCTGGTAACCCAAACCAGAATGAAGATTCTGGATCGATTTGGGTAACGTGAGCCAGTAATGCTTCACGTCTTATATGGGTATATCCGGTGACATCTACCCTTATTATATGGTCATTTTCCATCCACGAAGATGCCCTTTCAATCCATTCCTTGCCAAAAGGAGATTCCTTGCCTGCCTCCAGAAACTTTTTGTGTAGTTCAAGGATGCGTTGTCCTGAGAAAAATACATAGTACAACCTGGATGGTTGCCATGGTTGGCCAGCATCCGGATATTTTTCAGGATCACCAGCGTGGTCGAATGCTACGACTGAAGCCTCGTGTACCCTGATGTGGTCAGGATGGGGATAACGATCTCTCTCGTCCGCATAGGTAATTATGATGTGGGGTCTATTTTGTCGTATGACCGCGACCAGCTTTTCAATCGTTTCTTCAATGGGTACGTGTGAGAATGCTTCCGGGTGGTTGTTTGTATCCGAGCCCGGCATACCGGAATCTCTGTATCCCAGCAATATCAACTCATCGTAGCCAATGATTTTTGCGGCATTGTTGAGTTCTTCTCGGCGTACTGTCGCTATGTCCTGATTCGCCACTAGATTACGGGCTTTCGGATTCAGTATGTCGCCCTCTTCACCTCCAGTGCAG
>JAJZWK010000006.1 GCA_021846725.1 Actinomycetes bacterium
GATACCAACAAAGATGTCCGCCAGGCGGTAGCGGACAATCCTGCAGCAACAAAGGAAGTTGTCGAACTGGCTCTGGCCAGTCTTTCCGTAGTATCGCATTCACGTAATTAACCTACTTAGCTGATGTAACGATGACGCTACCAGGCACTTCATCTGGTTCATCTGGTTCATCTGGTCGACAAAAACCCATAGCTACTTACGAAACGCTAAACTAAAACAGTGTAGAATGAACGATCCTCCCATCAAAAAACCAGACCTGGACAGTAAAAGGCTGTACCTATGCGTACCAGCCAGGCCAGATATAGAACATTTCATATCTGAATGCATAAAGGGAGGAGTAGATCTGATTCAATTACGCGAAAAGCAACTAGAAGCGCTTCAGCTAATCAACTACGCTCGTAAGGTAGTAAAGGTCTGTCACGATATGGGCATACAGTTTATTATGAATGACAGACCTGATATTGCTCTTGAAGTTGAAGCCGATGGGGTACATGTGGGGCAAGATGACGTTCCACCTGAACTGGCACGCAAGATATTAGGGCAATCTGCCATTATCGGGCGTTCCACCCATGCTCACCAAGAGCTCCGTAAAAGTCTGACAGAGCCTGTCGATTACATTTCCGCCGGACCTATAGTACCCACTCCCACCAAACCAGGAAGAGAGGGAACAGGGGTTGACTACGCTGCGTATGCAAACAGCCAGTCACCAAGACCAGTCTTCGTGACTGGAGGAGTTACTCCGGAGACCATACCATCACTTGTAAAAGCAGGAATCAAACATTTCGTAGTAGTCAGGTACCTTACTTCGGCTACAGACCCCTATTACGCAGCCAGGAAGTTGACAGAGGCAATCGAACAAGCGCTAAACGAAAACACCAGGTAGTCTTTGTCATTTACAATAATTTTGCCATCTACAATAATTTACAAGCCACTTTCCATAAAGCATCAGCTGCCTCTACCGGTACCAAGTGGCCAACCCCGGGCAACTCGGTAAGCGTCGCTCCAGGAATCATCTTGTCGACCTCTCTGGCAATCTCTAACGGCACTTCTCTATCCTCCATTCCCCACACAAGCCAGGTAGGGCATGCTATCCCCATAAGATCATCTGCATAGTTCTCGCCAAGTTGCCGCACTAGTATCTCTCTCATCACACCGGTTGCATGTGCATAGTCATACGAACCATATTTCCTTCGCAATTTCTCCATATAATCATCACTTATAATACCGATCTTGTACAGCCTCCTGCCCAAGCGATAGGCTAGTGTAACTCCCCCCTGTTTCCTCCGCCGCTTACCAGAGTTACCAAGCTGCGCTGTGCGAACCAGTGGTGCTCCTGTAAGTACAAGCGATCTGACCAGATCTGGCCTACTAACTGCAAGTCTTACAGCCACTCTCCCTCCAAACGAATGCCCAATCACCACAACCGGTTCTCCTGCTTCACTATCCAGTAGCCTAGCCATCAAATCTGCATACTCCTTACTACCCCAAGCTGTAACTGGTGGAGGCGTAGCACCAAAGCCGGGAAGATCAGGCGCAAGTATCCCACAGTCGCTTGCTAAAGCTGCCGCCTTATCGTCTGCCGCCTTTGAGAGAAGAGCAGCATAATCGCTATGGTCTCTCCCCCACCCGTGTAGTGCGAGCACTTTGATGGGCTGGACACCAAAGATCTCACCAAATAATTCTCCTCCTAAAAATGACCTCAACATAAATATTATTTAGTTATCTGTATTAGAGAACATGCACTGACCACTCACTCATCTCCAATCCATGCCATAACCGGTATATGGTCAGAAGGCTTATCACCCTTACGCGCGTTCCTGTCCATCAGACTAAAGCTACATCTCGATAATACAGGCATCGTTGCAAGAATCAGGTCTATCCTCATACCTTGATGTTTATGAAATGCGCCACCTCTGTAGTCCCACCAGCTAAAGAGGTCTGCCTGGGAATAGTGGGCACGCAAGCAATCGGATAACCCCCAGGCAAGTAGGTCGTTCAATGCTGCACGTTCCGAATCGCTAACATGAGTAGCACCTTCGAATGCCTTTTCATCCCATACATCTCGTTCATCGGGTGCAATATTGAAGTCACCACACACAACAAGTGCATCGGTAGGTCTATACCGCCGCGCAATATATGATCTCAGACTCGCCAACCAGTCCAACTTGTCATGGTAAAACTTGCTCCCTACCTCGCGGCCATTGGGTACGTAGACACACACTACCCTTATACCACCACAATCAGCGGATACTACCCTGCATCCCATTTCATCCACTCTATCCCCCATTCCTTTTTCTGCATCCTCTAATCCCACCTTGGACAGTATCGCTACCCCATTCCACCCTCCATCACCATGATGAACGCTACTATATCCGAGATCATTAAATACACCTTCCGGAAATGCAGAGTCATTCATCTTGGTCTCCTGTAAACAAAGTACGTCCGGCTCAGCGTATTCTATCCACTCCACAACCCGTCCGATTCGCGCACGAAGTGAATTGACGTTCCAAGTCGCCAGAACCAGACTCATATCACCAACTTACCCATCCCGCTCTTCAGCCTTAGCTGTCCACCATCACAAAGAGCAATTCCACCTGGCATGCCAACTGGCCATTTACACTTGCCGTTCCCCTACCCTTGCCGCCACGTGCAGACAGCCTGTCAAGAGAAACTTCGAGATCCAGACGATCACCGGGCACCACCTGGCGTCTGAAACGAGCCTTTTCTATCCCACCGAAAAGTGGTAGCTTACCATGTGAATTACTATGCGAAGCCGTCTGCTCCGTTGAAGATATACTTAGTACAGCAGCAGCACCAAGCTGAGCTATAGATTCCACCATTAGCACTCCGGGGAGAGTAGGCCTTCCCGGGAAGTGTCCCGAAAAGAAATCCTCTTTACCGGTGAGATCCCAGTATCCTCTAGCTCTCTGACCAGGTATAAGATAAGTAATCGCTGTCAGGAATAGAAACGGTGGTCTATGAGGCAATAGGTCTGCCGGTGCTGGTAATCCAACCTCTCCTCTCTCTATGGCAGCACTTGTCGTCCCCGCTTGTTCAGACTCCTGCCCATCATATCCCGTGTCGTTACCTATAGCATTCTGCACATTCCAACATTAGCCCAGTACGGTACTGCGCGTAAAGCAATCACTAGTGGTATGCCTCATAAATAACCATAGGCTCTCGCCAAGCCGATGACACCCTGACTTGCCGGATAACGTCACGCTATTTACGGGACACTACACTAGTTCAGAGCCAGGCTGAAATCTGACGACGCAACCTGAATGATATCCTGCGATGTCCATCCGGCAGCCCCTAGAGTCTCTACACGTGTATCGTAGTTGACCTGAAGATTGGGATTCCCATTGACGGTGAACTGATTAACAGTAAACGCTCCGGTCATGGAGAGTTGACCACCATTTACGGTAACATTCCATCCGGGTGCATACAACAAACCGTTGAATGAAGCTGCAGCAGACCCATTACCTACATCTATACTTCCACTACCTCCAGCATACAACTGAAGATCAACCGGATTACCGACTACCGATTGACCTGAGCCTGGAGGAGAAGGAGGAGGAACTTCCCACTGGTTGACCGTGGCACCGGCCATTGATATAGATGCCGAACCAGAACTTGCAGGAAATACATATATCTGTACTTCTCCACTATTGACATTGGATGAGTAGTCCACATTGACAGTTCCCTTGAAAGTGACACCATTAGGACAAGAATAGATCCCTGGCTCCAGTACAAAGGGATTGGCTGGCGTTCCCTCAAAGAGTCCATTGTTCGGACATGACTGGTAATCAGAAGGCATACACGGGGTAGGTGGAAACGTACCGGATGGCGAGGGACAGGACTGCACAGGCGGCTGAGGATTGTACTGGTTAGCTCCATTTACCCACGAAGGGCAATTGGACGAGCCACCATCAAAGGTAATTTGTGCAGTACCATAGCTACCCGATCCATGGCAGGTAATCGTAGAATCACTGCCAAGATCAGCCGGAGCGCCGGTATCCTGTCCATACTGGTTGGTAGACTGTACATTTACCGAACCACTGTGGCCATTCATGCTAACTGACGATACACCAAAGATAGGGAATGGATAATCTATAGCACGTCGTACAGTAGCTTTTACCACATAAGTAACACCATGCGATATACCCTGGGAATAAACAGTAAATACACCAGGAGATGATGATGTGGTACGCGCCACATAGCTTGCCCCCGGAGCAGCTGGGATAGATGGTACTGTGCACCATGGCTCCTGACCTACGCAGAAGTTTTGATAATCGGGACCCATCTGATCGAGACGAAAGAGGGCATCAGATACACCTGCCAATGCCTGAGAGCGTGCAGCCTCCACATTGGCAACCTGCAATGAGTTGGACATATCCCCAAAAACAGTAATAAGAAAGCCCATACCTATGAGGACTACAATCATCAGTATGGATATCAGCACTATAAGAGAACCTTCCTCTCCCTGACGGTCTAGGCTACCTCCCTTATATATCATGCGCATCGTGACTTTCGCTTCGGCAAAATTAGGCAGATATGCTGCATCTAGACTACCTCCCTTGCGTATCATGCACATTGTGACCTACCTGGCTGTAGATTGTCTGGCAATGCCACGTTCAATCTCTCGGTGTATGGAAACGTCTTGGGACCTCCGGAAATTTCCAGAGAAATAGCCACCCTGGCAGTACAGACTGCCACCTCGGTGGTAGAGCTGGTACCGGATGCAACCAAATTATTACCCTGGTCGTCATAGTAACTGAATACTGGATTACTGGAAGAACCATTCATAAGCCCTGTTACCTCTGGTAACGAGCTAACCGAACCAGAAGGGCTACTCACTGTCCTGTAAAGAGTTCCAGAAGTAGGATCGTAAGACCAAGTTACCGTCTCTACATTACCGGATGGCGTATCCATTTCCAATTTCAACGTATCACTGTAGTCACTGACCGAAGAGAGGGTCATTAGAGGATTGGCAGCTTGTATATCGTGTTGCAATTGCAACATGACTACCCGTACAGAACTGGTCGAGTTGTCCTGCTTCACGGTAGACGAAGCGGTAGACATCATCATCAGCATAAAGCCAGCAAAAGCAGCCATTAAAATTAGCATTGCAGTAGCGGCAACCATGAGCTCTACCAAAGTAAAACCAGCCTCATGACTATTATCAGCACTCATTTTGTGAACTGGACCTTTCCGATGGAGGCATCCATGCACATACCAAAATAGATGCTGATACACCTACACTATTACCGTCATAGACAACATTGAACAAATGCTGTCCTGTCACCCATCCGGACTGACCAGCCGAATATACTGTACCCACAAACTGCGCACCCTGCGAGGATGCTGCAGGTGACCCTGCCTGTGCATTGGCAGAAGATTGTAACGTAAGTGTATAGGGCGATCCTGGATCGTTCGAAGAGGATCCTACCGGTGAGGCGCTGACCTGTACAGTACCGTTTTGACATCCAATAAGACCAGCTGCAAGATCCAAATTCTCAGACATCAGGCCATTGCTCGTCAGATAGGTCTTGCCGGTATTAGCTGAGGATGCACCGGTTACAGTCAACGAGGTAACAGAACATCCATCATTTTCATTTTCGTTACCATTATCGTTACAACTTGTGGTCGAACTCTGGTTGCAATTTCCATCCGTCCGCTCATTCTGCCCTACCTGCCATGTATAAGTATCATAATTACCATCACCATCATTTGCCCGTATGGTCACGGTATCGCCATTCACTACGTTGCTGGGAACCTGGAAACTGAGCATGGACTCATATCCTCCAGAAGATCCCGGACCAGTAGTGGTTGGGTTATCGGGGTTTGGTGGAGATCCACCACAATTATCGACCGCAACAAGAGATTGACGATTCGTCGAGGTAGTCACTGTCTGAATAGTAACGTTGCTATCCACACTACCGTTTACAAGTACCTCTCCACCACTGAAAGCAGTATCATCCAGGTAATATATATTGACAGTGCTGCCTGCAGTGATCTCTGGAGTTGGGCTGGCAAGAAGAGACTCCTGGGTCTGCCCACATCCATTGCTAGCATAGCTAGACGGCCCGGATGGGGACGGAGACGAAGCAGACGCTGAGGTGGTTGCCTGGACAATACCAGAAGTAGCCCATGATTGCCCTCCAGCACCAAACGCTATGACCTCCATATAGTACGTTACGCCAGGAGCCAGACCCCCTATCTGGTAGCTGGTAGCTGTGGCCAACTGATGCGGACTTGCGGCTACTCCACTGACTGGCGGCATAGCACCTGTTCCACTCGTATAAGCAGATGGCAAGTCATTGATATTTGCAGAGTATTCCACCACATAGTAGCCACTCTGGTTTGAAGTACTTGAAGTAGATGAAGTGGAAACTGACCCACCCGACCACGTGACATCGATGGTGCTTGAGCCAGATGTCCCAGTTGCCTTTACAGCACTAAGAGTAGCAGGAGCAGATGGTGATCCTGATTGGCTGCCACCTGAGCCAGATGAGGAAGGCGAAGAATCGCCTGCTCCACCTGGACCATTGTATGCTCCCTGTGCTCCCGGATAGATAATCGTACTTTGACTGACGGCTCCCGCTTGCGTACCAGCTCGATACCACCTTACGCTGACTGATGCCTCTTTGTATGCCTGGTAGTCCGTGGTAATACCTCCCATACCGTCAGGCACTTCCGCATTTGCCCAATCTATATACGTAGCCACCGTAAAACTGGTATTTCCGACCTGTGTCGAATACACCGGAACCAGCAGAGGATCGTACCCGCTGGGAGGATTTGACCCGAGATACACATAACTGTTCCCTCCCTGCCCGGGTGTATACCACGGATACGATGCCTCTGCTTTGCTTACCTGGCTGCCATAGAAACCCACAGCCGAATATGGACTGGACTGCACCTTTGACAACTCTCCCGATGCCAGAGCCACGGCCTCAGACTGCCTCGCTGCCAATGCCGACGCTCCTACCCCTCCTGTGAACACCCTGGAAGTAGGAATCATCGTTGCGCCTAGAATAAACATCCCAACCAATACCTCTACCAGCGTAAAGCCCCCCTCACTAGAGATCTTAGAACCGACTCCAGTTGCAACATCGGTATCAATATCTACCCTTTTGTCTCCTCGCATCAAAACCCTCCAACAACTAATGGCATAATCGACAACCCTGTCGAATAAATACCTAACCCTGCTATCTACTAACCCTGCTATCTGACTGTTATAAGCAATACCGGTAATATTCTTCTTCTATATATCTCTCTGTACTGTCTTATCTCACAACGTATTGCTATCTAACGATTAGTGTTATATTCGACACTCATTGTAGTTAACTTTAGCAATTCTACACAATTTTCACATGTATCACTACATTCAGTGGTTGACAGTGGCGAACATATACCACTAAGCGATTGCGCTCAGCCGTAGCAACTAAGCGATCTCCCTGAATGGCATCCTCCTCGATAATGGCCTCCCAAGTCGAGCCAATACGTCCGAGAACGGAAACGCAATCACATTAAACAGCGCCCTCTCAGCAGCTATACACTAGGCCATCTTCTAGGCAATCTTCAGGACTATCTTCGTGCAAATACCTTTCTCATGAGTTCAGCACGTTCGGCTTTGTGTGCAGCAAGACTACCTGATGCAGGACTTCCCGATTCTGGCCTACTGGCATGGTGAAGATCCAGATTGCCGCGTAACATCTTATGTAACCTCCCATGCACAAATGCCCAGGCACCCATGTTCTCTGGTTCTTCCTGTACCCACATCACATCACGAGCATTGGGATAACGCGCAATCACTTCATTCAGCTCGCTTTCTGGCCATGGATACAGTTGCTCTACCCTCACTACCGCTAATGCATCACCAGACAACGCCATACCTTGACCATCTGTGTTTTGACCAGCTGCACTTCGCTCGTGCATAATGTCATAAGCCACTTTTCCGGTACAAAGCACTACTCTACTCACGTTGGAAGGATCACCTGGAACATCCACTACCGACATCTGACGAGAACCTTCCATGGATGCAGGACTGAGATGGTTCCCGTCATGCATAACAGGATCATCAATCACCAACTCAAAATGACCTGACACAATATCATCAATATGCGATTGAGTCTCCTGAGCACGTAGCAGTGATTTGGGGGTCATTACTACCATAGGCACTTTCGGGCTTTGCAACATAGCTGACATTAGCAAGTGATAGTACTGTGCTCCGGTTGTAGGCTGAACTACGCGAATATTACCGTGAGCACTCAGCGTGAGAAACCGTTCTAACCTCGCCGAAGAGTGTTCAGGCCCTTGTCCTTCATACCCGTGAGGAAGAAGCATGACCAAGCCGGATTGCTGATTCCACTTTTCCTTAGCAGCAGTAATGAAATTATCTATCATCACCTGAGCTCCATTGCTGAAATCACCGAACTGAGCTTCCCATGCTACAAACGAATCCAATGATTCTACTGAATACCCGTACTCGAATCCAAGTGCAGCATATTCCGATAAAAGTGAATCATAGGTAAAGAATCTGCCCATAACAATGTTATCGAAATAGTTGTTCCCTCTCTCGCGCGCTAAATCTTGCAAGTGAGCCAGAGGTATCCATTCTGCCCCAGTTTCGTAATCTACCAACACTGCATGACGTTGGCTGAACGTTCCCCGACGCGTATCCTGCCCACAAAGACGAACATCGTGTCCCGTCGCCAAATAGCTACCGAACGATAGGGCTTCACATGCGACCCAATCAACTATCCCGTCACTAAGCATCTTTTCACGCTTTTCAAACTGGCGTACCAGCTTTGGATGGAGTGTAAATCCGTCCGGTACCGTCATGGTGGATCGGACAATACATTCTACCAATTCCCTGTCTATCGTAACAGGTGATTGCTGGCTAAGAACACCAGCCTCCTCATAGGTACTACGAGCATGATCTATCTGAACCTCAGAACGTTCGCCTGATGCCAGTGCTCTTGTCTCGTCAAGTGCTCTCTGGTACCTCTCATTGAAATCACCCAAAAGCTCCTCTGCCTTTTCCAGAGTAATATGCCCGCGATGCACCAAACTCTCTGCATACAGCTTCCTGACTGACCTGTGCTGGTCAATTTCCCTGTACATACGAGGCTGCGTATAGCTTGGGTCGTCGCCTTCGTTATGACCGTGACGACGGTAACAGACCATATCTATTACCACGTCTTTATGGAACTCGTTCCTGAATGCAAAGGCAAGTAAAGCGGCTCTTGTACATGCCTCGGGATCGTCTCCGTTCACGTGAAATATAGGTGCCTGTACCACTTTCGCAATATCGGTGGAATAGACCGACGAACGCGCTGACTGGGGGGCCGTCGTAAATCCAAGTTGGTTGTTTATTACAAGATGGATAGTTCCTCCGGTCTGATATCCTGGCAACTGGGACATCTCCAGCGTCTCAGCTACCACTCCCTGTCCGGCAAAGGCAGCATCACCGTGTACCAAAACCGCCAGAGCCTGACCTCCAGAGCTGCTCTCCCCTTGGGCATAATTGGCTTGGCCGGTATTGTAACTACTATCAAGGCGATCCTGTATAGCCCTTGCCATCCCCTCCACTACCGGATCTACAGCCTCCAGATGCGATGGATTGGAAGCCATCATGACGGGTAGTCGCGCACCAGATCTTGCAGAAAAAATACCTTTTGCTCCATTGTGATACCTGACGTCACCACTGCCCTGAACAGAATCAAGATCAACTATACCTTCGAAATCCTGAAATATCTCATTTAACGACATACCAACTATGTTCGCCAGCACGTTTAGGCGTCCCCTATGGGCCATTCCTATGACTGCTGATTGTACTCCACCATATGCAGCCTGCTCCAATATATAATTCAGTATCACGATCGCTGACTCCGCGCCCTCCAGCCCAAAACGCTTTTGCCCGACGTATCGTGTATGCAAAAAATGCTCGAATGCTTCGGCAGCATTGAGCAGTTGCAGTATGTGTTCTTGCTCTTCAGGAGTAAATGGACTCTCGGGCAATTCCATGTGATCCTGAACCCAACGTTTCTGCTCTGGGTCCTGAATATGGGTGAATTCCACGGCCAGCGTAGAGCAGTAAGCATTCCTCAAGATATCAAGGGCCTCACCCAGACGCATACGCTCCCTCCCTCCGACCCCGTCTACTGCAAACTCCCTGTCATAGTCGAAAAGAGTTATGCCGTAAGATGCCGGATCGAGCTCTGTATGCATTGCGGGGGGTTCCACAGAGAGGGGATCGAGATCGGCAATTAAATGCCCCCTGACTCTGTACATGTTTATCAAGCGCTGTACCTGTACCTGCTTATGCATCAATTCGTAGATATCATTTAGAGAATGCCTATCCTGCTCCCATTTCACTGGATGGATAGGGATATCGAGCTCTGAAAATATTTCCTCGTAGAATCCATGCTTTCCGAGTAGGCATTCCGATACGTAAGACAGGAAAATGCCCGACTCCGCTCCCTGTATCACCCTGTGGTCGTATGTGGAAGTAAGCGTAACCGTCTTGCTTACTCCCAGTTCTGCCAGTGTCCGTGAATCTGCACCTTGCAGCTCAGCTGGGTACGATATAGACCCCACCCCCACTATCACGCTCTGTCCCTTCATCAGGCGTGGAACGGATTGAGCAGTACCAAGCGTACCTGGATTGGTAAGAGTGGCGGTTGCTCCCTGAAAGTCGTCCACCGTAAGTTTTCCAGAATTACTCCTTCTGATCAAATCTTCGTAAGCAAGAAACAGCCCCTTGAATCCAAGAGTGTCTGCATTTTTGATCACCGGTACGAGTAGGGTACGTTCTCCTCCCGGCTTCTTCATATCAATGGCTATACCTAGATTCACATGCCGGTGAGATGCTACCCTTGCTTGGAGAACCGTCTCTGGAGTACTGGCGGTACCAGACTGAGGTCTGTCACCACTACTGGAATAGGTACCTCCGTTTGCAACGACTTCATACACTGAACGCATAGCCGGAACTTCCATGAGTCCCTTCACGACTGCGTAGGCAATTATATGAGTAAAACTTATCTTCGCACCACTACGAGAGATGAGGTAACGGTTCATCACTTCCCTCTCCATCTCGAGCAATTTTGCCGGCACATGTCTGATTGATGTAGCTGTCGGCACCCCAAGTGATGCATCCATGTTCTTTGCTATCAGTGCCGCTGCGCCCTTGAGGGGCTTATAGTCCACATCTATCGAATCTTGGTTGACGACCGACTCCATACTGACTGCACCAGCCGATGTAGCGGATGCGGAGCTTTTGGAAACAAGCGATTGGTCAGGCTTGACGAGTTCACTACTAACTGTCGACCCGCTAACTGCGCCATCCACAGTTCCCTTGGATACAGGTGATTGCTTTACTGCAGATACATCGTCACTAAAAAACTCACGCCAGCTCTCACTCACAGACTGAGGATCACTGAGATATTTTTCATGCATATCATCAATCAACCAGGTATTGGGACCAAATGCACCGGTTGCACTGGTCGTACCACTTTCATCAATGTATTCCACCATAGGCATTCTCCTGCAACACATATCGTACTCAACTATACGGTACTTGACCGTATGCTATCTACTTACTACATATATATGTATGTTAGTCGTTTTATACAAGGCCTGGCATCTAATAATCGTGTAACGACTATATAACTATATAGTAGTGATTATTTGCGGGATAGGCCATTGATAGCAGGCAACCACCTGTCTCACCTATTCAGCGAGACTGCCGACTCTCAGCCATGCATCTGAAAAGAGAACCGCCCGAAGAAGGCTCAACGACTCAGCGATACTGCCGACTCTCAGCCCAGGTCTTACCAGCTTCTACGTCTATATCCTTTGGCAAACCGAGAATCCTCTCGGCAACTATGTTGTGCTGCACTTCGGTGGTACCGCCTCCGATAGTCAATGCACACGAATACAAGTATCCAAGTGACCAGACAAGTGATATCCAGGCAAGACCACCCTCACCCGCCCACGCCCCGACACCAAGCTCCCCCTTGAGACCATCGAGAGGACCGGCATCTCCGAGCATGCCATATGCTCCAGCAATATCCTTAGCCATATCCATCAGATGCTTACCATGTACATCTCCCATAGCCTTGCGAACCGAGGATTCGGGACCTGGCTGCTGCCCGGCAAGAGTAGCTGCCAACTGCCTCATCCTGAGTAGACGCAGTATCTCTCCCTCCATCCACACCTTTACCAGGCCATATCGCAGTACTGGTGGCATACTCACTCCGCTACGGCGTACCAGATCTACCAGCGCCTCGGCATTGGGCCCATCTCCCCAAAGTGCACCCTCTCCCGAAAGCGAGACTCGCTCATTACCAAGAGTCACCTTGGCCAGTGGCCAACCCTTGTTCACTTCTCCAACCAAGTTCGCAGCGGGCA
This sequence comes from Actinomycetes bacterium, assembly GCA_021846725.1. Taxonomy (GTDB): domain Bacteria; phylum Actinomycetota; class Acidimicrobiia; order Acidimicrobiales; family JAMCPL01; genus JAMCPL01. The sequence continues at coordinate 12,415 of JAJZWK010000006.1, forward strand.
ACCGCACATCATCCAGGAATACCTGATTGAATGCATGCTGCCCAGTCATATCTATGATAGGTTCAATCTTCACCCCCGGTGAATCCATGGGGCAGATAAAGTAGGATATCCCTTCGTGCTTCGGAACATTTGGGTCTGTCCTCGCCAGCAATATGCCAAACTTTGCTTCGTGTGCATAGGTAGTCCATATCTTCTGCCCGGTAACCACCCATTCATCCCCATCCCTTACTGCTCTCGTACTCAGTGATGCCAGATCTGATCCACTATCTGGTTCGCTGAATAGTTGGCACCATATCTCTTCACCAGCAAGCATAGGAAGCAGATAGCGCTCTTTCTGCTCTTCCGATCCTGCATATATTATAGTAGGCCCTGCCCATCCTATTCCTATGCGATTCTGCGGTCTGCGAACAGATGCCTTTTTTAGCTCCTCATCAATCACAAGCTGATCCATGGCGCTTGCACCCAACCCCCATGGCTTTGGCCAATGCGGTGCAACGTAACCACTCTCAGCAAGCTCTCTGGGGCTAGGATCAGGATGATCGGCCAACCATGATTTCACTGCTTTACGTGCCGGATAATCATCTCCGGGAAGTACAATATCCATCAGTTCATCATCTCCTTTTACTCAAAATGCCTATTTATCGAACATATAATTATGATGCATCACCTGGTATTTTGTATACACAATATACTCGAATAGGCATTGGTTCTACTTTACATCTAAGATATAGGAATGACCAATTGGAACTTTGCAGATATATGGGAAACGATAGCCGAGTGCGTCCCTGAAGCAAATGCGCTTTTACAGGGTAACCGCACAATTTCATGGAGTGAGATGGATCATAGGGCAGATGGTATAGCAAAATGGCTACTCGATCTGGGATTACAGAAGCAGGACAAGGTAGCACAGTACCTATACAATTGCCCAGAATACCTTGAGTCAGTATTTGGCACATTGAAAGTCGGCCTCGTTCCAGTCAATACGAACTATCGATATTACGAGGAGGAGCTTATATACCTATGGGACAATGCTGACACTGTAGCAGTAGTATTTCATGGTGCATTCACTGAGAGGATAGAGTCTATACGCAAATCAGTACCGAAAATACGGGGATGGTTATTCGTAGACGATGGTAGCGGTCCTTGTCCCGACTGGGCTACTCCATATGAGGAAGCTGCAAAGAGCTCTATGAACGGAAGGGTAGCAGCACCATGGGGAAGAAGTGGTGACGACCTGTATCTCCTGTACACGGGAGGAACCACAGGCATGCCGAAGGGAGTCATGTGGCGCCAGGATGATCTTTTCTACAGACTGGCAAGTGAAGGAATATCGCCGTACAATCCAGATGGAGATATAACCGATGTACGTGCAGCAATTACCGGACCAGGTCCGGTCTGCCTACCTGCCTGTCCTCTCATGCATGGAACTGGCTCTTTTACTGCTCTCGGCATGCTCGCTCAGGCGGGCTCTGTCATATCCCTGGAAAAAAGAAGTTTTGATCCTGTCGAGTTGCTAGAGGTGGTAACAGAAAAAAAAGTAAATGTTCTTTCTATCGTAGGCGATGCCTTCGCCAAGCCTATCCTGCAGACCCTAGAAAAAAACCCAGAACGCTACGATATAACAAGTCTGCTGGCAATCATATCGTCAGGCGTGATGTGGAGTGAACACACAAAAGAAGGATTGCTGAAAATACATCCTAATATGATTCTACTCGATGCTTTCTCCTCTTCTGAAGCAATCGGTATGGGTGCATCGTTTTCCAGTGGGAACCAGGCAAGCGATACTGCAAAGTTCTCGCTAGGAGCTAACGTCAAGGTACTGGACCCTGATACGCTGGAAGAGGTGACACCCGGCTCAGGTGTTGCTGGAATGGTAGCGCTGCCCGGAAGAAACCCTCTAGGATACTACAAAGATGAGGCAAAAACTGAGTCTACATTTAGAGTAATCAATGGTGTACGCTACGTAATTCCTGGTGATTTTGCAACCATAGAAGCAGACGGAAGCATTCACCTACTTGGGCGTGGCTCCGTCTGTATAAACACCGGAGGAGAGAAGGTATACCCAGAGGAGGTCGAGGAAGTAATAAAAGACTTGGAGGATGTTCAAGACTGCGTAGTAGTAGGCATACCAGACGACAAGTTTGGAGAAGCTATTACTGCTGTAGTAGAGCTCAAGCCAGGTAGAAGCCTGGGTCAAGAAGATATCATAAACGCGGTCAAATCAAGGCTGGCAAGCTACAAGGCACCAAAGAGGGTAAGGTTCGTTCCATCTATAGGCAGAGCGCCCAACGGTAAGGTGGACTATGCACGACACAAGAAAGAATCCACAGCCTGGGCAGAGAAACAATAGTTTGTTTTATTATCCCTTGTTAGCTCCATTGGCTCTGACGAAATCATTGACAGCGTAGTAAGCATCTATAGATTCACCGGCATCTCCCCAAAATCCCTCCAGTATGTCGTAGGATGCCTTTCCTGCTTTTACGTAAAAGTTATTGACATCAGTAATCTCCAGCTCACCCCTAGCTGAAGGCTCAAGGCTCCTCACCATTCTGAATACTTCCGGGTCATATAAATATATCCCGGTCACCGCTAGTTTGCTCGGAGGTTCACTGGGTTTCTCGACAATGTTTACTATATTCCCTTCTTGGTCGAACTCTGCCACACCAAGACTTTGAAGGTGGTTTACCTCATGCTCCTCCCATAATAAAAGCTGAGCACCAGAACCTTTAGCAATAAAGCGATCTATGCTGTTCTTGATCGACCGCTCTATAATATTGTCAGCAAGCATCACAACCACCAGATCATCCCCGACAAACCTCTCAGCAAGACCGAGTGCATCAGCAATTCCCGCTGCACGTTCCTGATATGCATAAGCAAGTCTATCTATTCCGTATTCGTGGCCATTGCCAAGTAAACGCAAAAACTCTCCTGCGTGGGTACCACCCGTCACCAACATGACATCACTAATACCTGCCTTTACAAGTGCCTCTACAGCATAAGCAACCATGGGACGATCCCCTATGGGCAACAAATGCTTATTCGTAATGCGAGTCAGCGGGTAGAGTCTGGTACCACTTCCACCCGCCAATATAACACCCTTCACGTATGTCCTCCTTCGTCTACTATCTGTCTACTATCTGTCTACTATCTGTCTACTATTTGTCTACTATCTGTCTGCTCATCAACTTACAAACAAGCAGGCATTCCTACCGGTTCATCACTAGTGGCCAGTCCTACAAATAACGATAGCTTCCCGCCAACCAAATGACGCCCCTAGCGGTGTCCTTGCCCTTGACAACCCCATACTACGCCCACACCCTCGTCCTTGCCAGATGATACCACTGAATAACCGAATACTATCACTCTATCTACAATGTAAACCATTAGCACAATATCACACCTGAGCTGTACTGCGGTCTACTCGGTCGAATACGTGTAATGTCGGGACCTGGGATAGACCATATCACACCTGAGTTGTACTTAGGTTACAGTATTAGTAAATATATATGTACCCTATGCAATCTACTGTACAATCTCCAAAAATGCTACAAGCACTACCGATTCATGTAAGTGGCTTGGTAAAAAAATTCCGTAACGGCATAATTGCCGTCGACGGACTGAATCTGAGCGTAGAACCTGGACAGATTTTTGGCCTTCTTGGACTGAATGGTGCAGGCAAGACGACCACCCTAAGAATGCTTCTCGGATTGGTACGCCCTGAAAGAGGGACAATACTTATCTTTGGAAATCCAGTTACTCCAGGTGCCCCTGTACTAAAAAGAGTAGGCTCCCTGGTAGATACTCCCGGCTTCATCCCCCATCTTACCGGCCTACAAAATCTAGAGTTATACTGGGAAGCGGCTGGATATGGCAGAAAATCACCCGCTATTGGCGAAGCAGTCGTATTGGCCAATCTGGGAGATGCCATTCACAGGGAGGTTCGCAGTTACTCCTTTGGTATGCGTCAGCGCCTGGGAATAGCCAGAGCACTTCTCGGCAATCCACCACTACTTATACTGGACGAGCCGACTACTGGACTTGATCCCAAACAAGTTCGTGAGGTGCGGTCGCTGATCGGTAAACTTGCTGCCCAAGGTAAGACTATCCTACTATCGTCTCATCTGCTGAACGAGGTAGAGCAGGTATGCTCACACGCTGCAGTAATACACCACGGCCGTATCGTTGCAAGTGGGTCATTGGATGATCTAACCCGTCAGAGTAACATGCTCTATCTCGAGGTAAGTGATCCGTTAGCGGCAACGTCTGTATTGGAAAAAGCAGTAGGAGTTATATCAATACGTGACGAAGGAAGTGGGATAGTAGTAAACTTGGCTCCCTGGATGCAGCGAGAGACCATACCCAGAATACTACTCAAAGCAAATATTGACATGACCGTAATGATGCCAAGGAGAAAATTGGAGGAAGCATTTTTAGGCATGCTAGAGGAAAATGAAGAAGGGCAGCAATGAGCATGTTACCTTCACCATTCCCTCCATACAGACAATCGTCTGACTCACCAAGATGGGTACCGCACCCCTCTGAAAGAAAATTATTGTCCGAAATGATGAGCCTACTCCATACAGAACTGGCCAAGCAATTACCTAGACCTCGGACATGGCTAACCCTGGCGTTCATGGCATTTATCCCTGTTCTGATAACTGTCGCTTTTGCTCTGGGCGGAACCGCCCATGCCGCTCAATCTTCTATCGCCAACGATTTTCTGTTAGTTGCCACTAAATCCGGTCTGGATATGCCACTAGCTTCATTGGACGCAACGGCTCCTTTTTTGCTGGTCGTAGCAGCGTCACTCTTTGCAGGTGAAGCTATAACCGCGGAGACTTCCTGGGGCACACTTCGCTCCCTACTGTCAAAGCCGGTCTCCAGAAGTCGATTGCTTGCCAGCAAAGCCATTATTGGTGCAGGACTAATCGTGGTTGCATGTCTGGCTGTATCTGTTTTCGGCCTGGTAGCCGGAGTCGTAGCGTTTGGCTGGCATCCTATAGTAACGCCAGATGCTGTTACGTTCAGCCAGGGAGCTACCCTGATAAAGATACTTATAGCTACGCTGTATACCATGGCCTCTCTGGCCTCTCTGGCCTCATTCTCATTGTTTGTCTCTACGGTAACTGACTCGACCATAGGTGCTGTCGCCTCTGGTATAGGGCTTGCTATAGTGTCAGAAATTCTCGATGGAATCCCTGCCCTGGGGCATCTGAGGACGGCTCTACCCACCCACTACATGCTTGCATGGGGTGAGCTATTTATACAACCGCCCAACTGGACCCCGATGTTGATCGGAATAGCTGTACAGCTACCCTACACAATTACCTTCTGTGCATTGGCGTGGTGGTGGTTTACACGAAAAGATATATTGAGTTGAATTCATGCTTACCTACTCTCTCCTTCCTACCTCCCTACAGACGAAACGTCACTTCCCGACCTCTCCTACCCCACCTTCCCGCTCAACAGGACATCACCTGCCCTCCTTACTTCTCCCACACTCATTTTCGACCCTACCGACCTTCCCTGCCCAACAGAACCAACATACCCAACCGATCCCTACCTACTTTGAAAGCCAGTGCCATTATTTCCTTGGCGTACCCCCAACCAACCCAACATACCCAACAGGACATCACCTACCGATAAAATGATACCTGAGAACTTGACTAAATTAAAGGTCACAGCGCTGACCGGAGGGGTAGGTGGAGCCAAAATGATACAAGGCATAGTCAATGCAATTGAACCTTCAAGGGTAACTGCCATAGTCAATACAGGTGATGATACGATTCTCCATGGACTCTACATCAGTCCCGACCTGGATACCGTCACCTACACCCTGGCTGGTATGGTCGACCGGGGAAAGGGGTGGGGACTGGCTGACGAATCTTGGACCGTCATGCATACCCTGGAAGAGCTCAAGGGGGAAACATGGTTTCGCCTGGGAGACAAAGATATTGCCCTACATATGTTCAGAACAAACATGCTCAGCAGGGGAGCTACTCTTTCCGAAGTTACGTCCACCCTGTGTACTCATTTTGGTATAGCTACACATATACTTCCAATGTCAAATGACCCAATAAAAACTGTATTGACACTGGCAGAAACTGGCGAAGAAATAGGGTTTCAGGAGTATTTTGTACATCTCTCTCATACGGTTCCAGTAAGCAGAATACGCTATGCTGGGATAGAGGATGCCACTGCTGCACCAGGTGTTTTAGAAGCTATTACCTCTGCAGATGTAATAATAATATCTCCCTCCAATCCATTTCTATCTATCTTCCCCATCCTCTCCATACCAGATATATCTGAATTGCTCCCTCCACCCGTCTACCACCAAACCATAGCCACAGACAAGCACCATAAAAGTTTTGATCCTGCAGACAAGCAGCATAAAAATAATCCGAAAATTAGAGCAAAAACAGTAGCTATATCTCCCATCATTGCCGGTAAGGCATTAAAAGGTCCTGCCGACAGACTCCTCAATGAGATGGGCATACAGCCTACCGCAGCCGGTGTTGCAAGCATATACAGAGATACAGCTTCTGTATTCATAATAGACGATGAGGATGCTGCACTCAAAGAAGAGATCGAAGACATGGGAATGAGGTGTCTGGTGACAAACACAATAATGCATGATGTCGAATCATCCCGCAACCTTGCAATTGAGGCAATTAAGGCTGTCATCCAGATATAATCAGGTAAACGAAACAACTGGAAGAAGATGTAAGATGAATAGCCAATCAGAACCAACCTTGAGTAGCACTGAGAGTGGCACAGCTGGCCTATCCATACTACCGGTCACTGGCATAGGAGAGGTAACCCCCGGTTGCGACCTAGCTGGCTTGATAGTAGAACATTGCAAACTGGATGACTATGACGTGCTGGTGGTAACCCAGAAAGTTGTGTCAAAGGCTGAAGGTCGAGTTGTGCAGATAGACACTACAGATCCCGATGCCAAGCGCAAGCTGGTAGAATCTGAAGCCCGTAGAATACTCCGCAGAAGGGGAGATCTACTCATCACAGAGACATATCACGGGTTTGTGTGTGCCAGTTCGGGGGTAGATCTCTCAAACGTGGAAGAGGGATATGCAGTACTGCTACCTGTAGATCCGGACAGGTCAGCACGTCGTATCCGAGATCGTATCAACGCCATCAATGGTAGGCGAATAGGCGTCATTATATCCGATACATTTGGAAGGCCATGGAGGACCGGGCTTACTGATGTAGCTATAGGTTGTGCAGGAGTAGCTGCCATTGTCGATTTGAAGGGAACTGAAGATGCAAACGGGCGTATTTTGAACGCCACAGAGGTATGCGTAGCAGACGAACTGGCTTCGGCAGCTGAACTCGTCATGGGAAAGTCTTCTGCTATCCCTGCAGCTATTGTACGTGGTCTCCCTCATACAGTATTCAGAGATTCCTCCATAAAGGAAGAGGTAATCAGGCATCCCTCCTCGGACCTGTTCCGCTAGTGAAGTGAATACCCCACAGCTTTTCACCACCCATTCCAGTAATGATCTCGCGCCGACATGTAAGCTAAGATAGCCATTGGCACCGCGCACTATGTTTACCCAATTCCAAGCTGGAAATACCCGAGAGCTTAGCTATGTCCGATGCCGGGGTTAATGGTCATATTCCACATCGATACGACGGGGTTGCCATGTTCAAAACCAAACACAGATATAGCAGCGGGCTGTAAAGCAAATAGGCTTCCCCCAGACACCTGAAGACCCAGCCAACGTGCAACAAGCACACGTAGAAAATGACCATGTGAAAACAGCAGTACGTTACCATGCTTGCTACGTACCAACTCAAGTACTCGATCTGCCCTCCTACCTACGCTAGCAACCCCCTCTCCTCCAGGTGCTCCATCCACCCATAGATCCCAGTCTGGTCTACCTTGACGAATTTGATCCAAAGTCATCCCCTCGTAATCACCATAATCCCATTCCATAAGATCGTCGACCAACTCAGGTGCATTAAAACCAGCCAACTTACAGGTATCAGCAGCTCTTATAAGCGGACTTGATGCCACCCAGGAAAATTCAACTCCAGCAAGATATGTTCTAAGGCCAGCCGCTTGACCTTCTCCTACCGGAGTAAGCGGCACATCAGTCCTACCCGTATGGCGTCCAGTCAAACTCCATTCCGTTTCACCGTGACGCACTACATACACACTTGACAGTACAGCCTCAACTGCCATTGACTACTGCAAAATCCACATATAAGTACCTGATCTCACTGTTTGCCATGCTTGCCATTACAACTTCATAAAGATTTACCATACTCATACCAGAAAGTCCCAACTTAAGCTACAGGAAGGAGATCAAACGCATGTACAAGGAAGCCGACATGCGAGGCAGAAGCTGAAGTGGCTACACATGCTCCAATACTGATTCTGCAGAACTGACCTTTAACCCAGGTCCCTGCTCCACAAAGAGGGCATGCAAGACACCATTCTCTATGACTGCAGCATATCTCTGAGAGCGCAAACCCATTCCAAAACTGCTTCCATCCATATCAAGGCCCACAGCCTTGGCAAAATCCCCATTGCCATCAGCCAACATGACCAGTCTACCATCTACTCCGCTGGCCTTACTCCAGGCATCCATGACATATGCATCGTTAACAGCTATACAGGCAATAGTATTCACCCCCTTCCCCTTCAATTCATCTGCCCTGTAAATAAACCCGGGAAGATGAAGATCGGAGCAGGTAGGAGTAAATGCACCCGGAACAGCAAACAACACTACCTTGCCAGTACCCAATACCTCAAGCGTACTTACTTTCTGTGGCCCATTTGGCCCCATAGTCATTACTTCCACATCAGGGATCCGCTCACCTATAGAAATTGTCATTCTATCTCCTTCTTATCTTATATCTTAAGTAGAATATATCTGTTAAAGTTGTAGCCGGTGACTAATATATCACTGTCAGGAGACTCATCTGATCGAAGACTGAACGAGCCGCACATAAGCAAAACTTAGTCATGCCCGCTGCCATCAATACAACTGAATCACGCTGCATACAAATATAAAAAGTACCGACGAATAACTAAAAAGTAGTTTAGCAGAACAAGAATGGCATCAAGCCGTTTGGTCATTTACTGATCGAAAGACGACTGCAAACCCCGTCTGTAGGGGTGGGTAGGTTCACAATATTCAACAAAAATTAAATCTGCCATACGTACATCCCCATCCTCGTCTCTTGCCAGGGTGGGTATGTCCACAGTATTCAACAAAAATTAAATAGCAGTAAGCTCATTGCCAGTCCCTGCACTGGTTGGTTGGTTGGTTGGTTGGTTGGTTGGTTGGTTGGTTGGTTGGTTGGTTGGTTGGTTGGTCGGTCGGTTGGTCGGTCGGTTGGTCGGTCGGTTGGTCGGTCGGTTGGTCGGTTGGTCGGTCGGTTGGTTGGTTGGTTTGTTTGTTATTAGCTGGAGCACTCTGAAACCCAGATCCCTGTTCTTATCTACCTACAGATAGAGAGATTGGACATGATAGTGAAAAAATACAGGATATAATAGATAAATGTGACATATAATAACAGTGCGAATGTCGATAACTACCTGGATGGCGAGCATGATGAAGCCATAAGGCTACAAGCAAAAGCTCTTTGTGACCGTACGCGTTACAGCATCTACAATGCCATATGCTCCAGCCCGGAACCTCTGACGGTTGCTGAACTAACTGCCACTTTCAAACTAAATCACAATGCTATACGGCAGCATTTGGCTGTACTGGTCAATGCAGGATTGGTGAGAGAAGAGTTGGAATCAAAGCGCGCCAATCCTGGCAGACCACGACTGTTTTATAGCGCCAAAGAGAGAAACAAATTAGCATTTCACCGTGATGACAATGAAGACGGTAAGTACAATCACCTGGCTCTTCTACTTGCCAAGGCTATAAACAGCAATATACCACCAAGGGAAATGGGCAGGATTGCCACCAGGCCAAAAATAGAGCCGACAAATAAGAGAACTACTCAAAGCACTTCAAACTACATAAAGGCAGTAGATGGCTTAATGAATGCGATGGAACATGAGGGGTTCCATACAAGAATCGTCAAGCGAGGAAAGCGAGTAGAGCTGGTAATAGATCAATGTCCGTTCATAGATATTGTGAATGTTGCACCACAAGTAATGTGTGATCTACACCTAGGTATGGCAGAGGGCATCGCAGCCGCCACTGGAAATCTCCGTGTCGTCGATCTTGAAAATCGCCGTACACATAATGATGGTTGCCACTTAGTGCTCCAAGAGACCAACGGCTAAGATCCGGTAAAGTACCCATACAGGTCTATCAATATGTTTACACTGCCAGACGATCCGTTATAGACGGTTATGTAGCCACTTGAATTCAGAGTGGCAATGACAAAATTAGGTATAGTCGAATATGATGTATCCCAATTGAGATCTGAAGTACGTGGAGGCGTAGTTGCCGGGTCTACCGACAAGTAGCCGCCACTTGCGGTTTCGTCCAATGCGGTCAGATTGAGCACAACTGCAGTAACTCCAGAGGTAGGCACATTCCCCACTCCTGCAGCCTTGACAGACAATAACTGCCCAGCTGCCAAAGTATGACCATTGCATTGGGCCTGGCTGCCTGAAAGATTAGATGGGTTACCCGACCTGGTATCACATATTCTTACCGGGCTTATCGCTACGCTATTTGAACCAGTAGTGCTTGAACTACCTGTACTGCCAGTATAATACCCAGAGACATCCAGTACAGCATTGGCAGTGGAAGAGCTGTATAGATCTATGTACCCGTTGTTACCCAACCCTACAATGGCCTGATTTGCACGGGTCTCCCCGGTCACCCAGTTCAGACTGGATGCCGTAGGAAGAGTATGCCCATCTGGATAAAGGGTAAAGTAACCTGACGATCTTGGCATGGCTACTGTTTGATTCACAACTACTGCTGATGCAGTATTGGGTATGCTACCTACTCCCCCAACGCTTACTGCCTCGCTCTCACCTGCCTGTAGTGTCTTCAACGATGAATTGGCTGGAGGTAAACTATTGCAGTACGACTTATTTGTATTGTAGTATGATGATTGCGAGCATCTAGTGTCAAGTATACGAATTGGAGATGCCAGGGCTACATACTGCCCTTCAGTCGACGAAGGAGGAGGATCTTGAGTATAACCTTCTACGTCTACGATAACGTTCGTACTACCCGAATTATTGTAGATACTGACGCTGCCAACGTATGTACCAGATGAGGGCAAGGGTAGTGCAACAAGGTTGGAAACTGGTGCCGCACTACTCAAATTAAGACTTGAAACAACTGGCCGTGAAGTACCTGCTGGATAGAGGGTAATATAGCTTGGAGCCGTTGCTCCTACTGCCGTTACATTCATATAAGCAGTAGTTGCATCCGTCGGGATACCTGATACACCCGCTACTTTGATCGTGAGAACGCCACCAGGACCCAACGGTTTCCCCTCACACTGCGTAAGTGCAGTACCAGAAAGACCAGACGGATTTCCTGATCTGGTATCACATATACGAGTAGGAGTTATAGGCTGGTACACTCCCGGCGTGCTCCCAGACGAGGCCAACGAGCAAAGCGCAGGGACAAGCACAGCCCCATTCGGAGTACCTATCCCTGATGCCATATCATAACCAGCAGTAGCAGGATACAGCCCATTGTTTGTACCAACAGCATCATTGTTACCGCTTGTTATATCGTAAAAGGCACCAGAATCATTAGTAGCCAGCTTATAAAGGGCAGGGTTTATAAAACCAAGCGGTCCGCTATCGCAGAGTTGATTGGACATGGTGATAATCGATGCCCAAAGAGGAGTAGCCATAGAGGTACCTGCAATCAACTCCCATCCCGTATTGTTGCATACACCCGCAGTACAGTACATCGGATACCCCACACCGGCATTAGCCGATACATCGGGAACTTCCCTGCAATACCCAGAAGATACTCCACACGGTGTACCTGAGGAATACTTATTCACCACACCTGGAGCAGACTGCCACGAAGGCATTGGCCAGAACATCGATATCCCACCTCCACCACCCTCACCCTTATGATTATTCCATACAGTTTCTGTGCGTGGGGAACTCAGCGAGCTAAGGTCGGTACCGCCGACTCCCGTCACATAAGGATCACTTGCAGGATCGTTGACAGCAAGAGAAGTATCTGGATTCGATGCACTAGCTATATAACATCCGGCAGAACCTGTATCACCTGCTGCAGCCAGAACAGTCTGTCCCTGGGATGCAGCCTGCTCAAACAGGGTCTCTTCGGCCTGCGCTTGGGCACTGCCTACTACCTGCTCACAGTTGCCATAACTGATGCTTATTACCTGAGCTTTATCGGCATTGACAGCTGCTTGAATTGCATCGTAGTATCCTGTACCGGTATCCGGAGCAACATAAGCATCTACCGTAGCATCCGGCACCATGCCTACAACATTCTCTACATCACTGGTTGCTTCATTGGTATTTGCATTAAAGCTACCACCTCCATCTACAGATATGGTATTCACCGTCGTAGATATTCCGTAGCACTTTTCATATGTTGCTATGTCTGAAGACGAAAAGGCTCCAAGCTCCACAAGTCCTACGGTCTGGCCTGCACCATCTCCTCCGCTGGAATATACCGGTCCAAGATCATATCCCTCGCTGAGCAATTGGGGCGTATATCCTCTTGTAGAGGACGCTGCACTGCATGCCGACGGAGGAGCACTAGCCGTGGTAAACGGGCTCGGAGCAGCATACCGAATTTGAGCAGGCTCTTGATTCACAGTAGACAGATTAGAGGTATCGCTAGGAACCACTTTACCGGAAATGGTAAACGATTGCGGCAACGGTGTATTCACTGTAGACAACCCCATCACACCCTGGACAACACTGCTTATTGCATACGGTATCTCAGGATGACTGGTTGCGAAACGAGCTATGCGACCACTTCTCAGCCTGACCAGATCAAACTTCACATGAAGTGCTCTCGATGCTTCAGACGCTGTAGTGGTCACAGGAATAGACAAATGGTTCTTGGAGAGTTGACCTGGTTCAATTCCCTGAGAACGTAGCTCCTTTACGACAGCATCTACGGCACGGACAGACTGGCCAAACTTGATGGCAAACTGATGTGCTGTAAGGTAATGTCTATACTCAGGCGATCCAGGAGTAGATACCTCTTGCACAAAGCGACTAAGAGAGTTGAGGTTCCTGGGAGCCAGGCTCACCACCAGGTGAATAGTAGTCGAAGATGGAAGAGCACCTACCACACTGGCTCCATATGGCAACCGTATAGGGCCATGACCCAGTAGCACAAGAGTACTCCCAGGAATGCCACTGTGCTTCGCTGGTGGATTGACTATTGCAGCACCGTAAGATGTGTTTGTCGGTACTATCAGCACCATTAACAATACCATTATGATTCCTGTCCAGAGTAGAATACTACGCACTCCAGTGAACCTTCCCATCCTTATAGGCATGACTTTCTTTTCCAACAGGTAATACACTATTGTCTACTCATATTATTCAGCTTTGGGCATTTTATGCCTACCCTTTCTCCCGATACACTAATATATCTATTATCTCTACTATCTACTCATATCATTCAGCAGTATTATCCGGCAGTATTATCCGGCAGTGCATTCACTCGTATTATTCGGCAGTATTCTTCTGTAGTATACATACACTATATTCATATTCTTCGGCAGTACACCGCACATGAGGGCATCGGCTACCATTCAACGTAGGAACCATACACTATATTCATATTCTTCGGCAGTACACCGTGGCATCATTAAATAATTCACCACAACAATTTTATAATATAAACGTCATATCAATTATTATATATATCCCTACCCCCCTGGGGTGGTATGTGATATAATAACCCTATGTAAGGAAGTACCAGCTTGCGTTCGGCCATCAAGAGTTGGATGCAAGCAAGAAGAAAGGAGTGATTATGCCACTTGTAAACATTTCAGTACCAGGAATCAGTTGCGCACACTGCAAGTCCTCAATCGAGGGAGCATTACAGCCGTTGACCGGAGTAGAGAGAGCAGAGGTAGACATCGAAGCAAAGACAGTAAAGGTTTCCTACAGTACACCGACCACCCTTGAAACCATCACTGAAGCAATTGAGGATCAGGGATATGATGTTGCATCCCATGAAGTCATAGCAAGCCAATGACCAAAGCGGAGACAAAAGCTCCAGGGCAGACAAACGGCGAGCGTGCTCGAGGTCGGATAGATGGTGACTCATCTGTCGTGCCCGAACCCGCTGTGCCCGAGTGGGCAAACGAGGTAACCGGATCTCTCCAGACCATAGAGTTGGGAATCGAGGGTATGACATGTGCATCTTGTGTGTCCAGAGTGGAAAAGACTCTCAAGCGCTTGCCTGGGATCTCTGATGCAACAGTCAATCTGACCACTGAACGAGCTTCGGTAAGGTATTCTCCCGATGCTGTAGGAACAGATGACATGGCCAGCGCCATAGCTGCAATCGGCTACCAGGCGCACCCTCTGGATGCTGGATCAGGCGTCACAGATACCACACACGACGATGCTTTAGCAAAGATGAAACGCGATGTCATACTAGCCTTCGTACTTGCCATACCGGTGTTGGTACTGTCTGAAGGATCGGCTTTCTCGCCAGCATTCAGTAGAGCGCTCACGTCAGCCAGCCCATGGGACAACTTCTACAGCTGGGTACAATTCGCGCTCACGACTATCATACTCGTCATACCGGGAAGAAGATTCTTCAGACCCGGGTTTCTTGCTTACCGACACCTCTCTCCTGACATGAACTCGCTGGTGTCTACCGGCGTAGGTGCAGCATGGCTATACAGCGTCATTGTGCTGGTAGCACCCAGCCTATTTCCGTCTACAGCACGGCAAGTATACTTTGATTCGGCAGCAGTCATAGTCGCATTGATACTACTCGGCAAGTACTTCGAGGAACTGGGGAAGGGGCGTGCATCTCAGGCGATCAGGAAGCTTGCTGGATTGCAATCAAAGGAAGCCAGACTTCTACATACAGATGGCACCGAGGAAGATGTCCCGGTAGGCTCTATTCATGTCGGCGATCATGTATCCGTACGACCGGGTGAACGCATACCAGTAGACGGTATCGTAATAAATGGTACCTCACATGTAGACGAAGCCATGCTGACCGGCGAGCCATTGGCAGTTTCCAAGTCACCAGATGACCAGGTAGTTGGAGGTACAATGAACAAGGAAGGAAGGCTGGTCGTCGAAGCTACATCTGTCGGTGCGGATACCGTCCTATCACAGATAATCCGCTTGGTAGAAAACGCCCAGACAAGCAAGCTGCCGATTCAGAGACTTGCAGACAAGGTAGTAGCTGTATTCACCCCTATCGTGATCGGTATAGCCATTGTCACTTTTGGAGTATGGTGGATATTCGGTCCTACACCATCAATTACTACAGCGGTTGTATCAGCCGTAGCAGTGTTGGTAGTTGCCTGCCCTTGTGCTATGGGATTGGCCACACCTGCAGCGATCATGGTCGGCACCGGACGATCAGCAGAAATGGGTATACTCTTCCGTAACGGGGAAGCGCTGGAAACGCTTTCGAAGGTAGATACAGTGCTCTTCGACAAGACTGGCACACTTACAGAAGGGAGACCCAGTGTTACAGATATCATCGCAGACGACCCTGATGAGCTACTGGAATTCGCCGCTTCAGTCGAATCGGCTTCGGAACATCCTCTCGCCCAGGCTATAGTCGACGAAGCTACTTCGCGTGGCATCACTATATCCTCACCCGATCAGTTTGAGTCACTGTCCGGAATGGGTGCAACCGCAGTGGTAAATGGGAAGCGTGTACGAATAGGATCACTTCGCTACATCACGAAAGAGGGAGTAGATACCAGACAATTTGAGGATCAGGTCAATCGATTGACAGCAGAGGGTAAGACACCTGTTTTCGTATTGGTAGAAAAGAATGCAAACAGAGGTGATGCAACGAATAGCGGTGTAACGGAGGGTGGTGTAACGGAGGGTGGTGTAACGGAGGGTGGTGAGACAAAAAGCAGCGCCGGAGGGAACATGGTGGAAACCAGAGCAGGGAGTAGAGTAAGTATACCTGAGAGAGGAGAAAGCGTGGCCGGGGTAATCGCAATATCGGATACCGTCAGACCAGAATCTGCAAGGATCGTACATGATCTTACAACACGCGGCATCCAAGTTGCTATGGTCACTGGAGACACACGGCGTACAGCTAATGCCGTAGCACAGAAGTTGGGTATCTCCGACGTACACGCGGAGGTACTCCCGGAAGACAAGTCCGCTGTAGTAACTCAGCTACAGGAAACTGGACACAAGATAGCATTTGTCGGTGATGGCATCAACGATGCACCTGCACTCGCTCAGGCTGACACCGGTATCGCTATTGCATCTGGCACCGATATAGCTATAGAGGCCGCTGATGTAGCTCTGGCGAGAGGTAACATCTCAGGAGCTGTAACTGCTATAGACAACGCCAGGGGGACTCTCAAGATTATCAAGCTCAATCTATTCTGGGCATTCATTTACAACATAGTGTTAATTCCTGTAGCGGCAGGTGCTCTGGCCCCAAGCCTCGGTATTCATTTGAACCCTATGTTGGCAGCGGCAGCTATGGGACTGTCATCGATCTTCGTACTCACCAATAGCCTCAGGCTGAAGCGACTACAGGAAGTAAAATATTGAGTACCAGCTCAATACGCTCAATACTACTGCTCTCCACGTATAATCGAACGCGTGCCTGCAGCCACGTCAGCCCTGACAATGGCTCGTATGATGTCCTGTGCCTTGAGCACACTCGTAGAGGTGGCGAAAAATATATTTCCTTCTCGTTCTATGCTTATAATAGCTACGCCAGGGAGATGCAAGCTCTTGATCGATTGACCGACCAGTGACGAATTGCCAGCCAATCGCTCTTCTATGATTACGATATTTCGTGGTAGTCTTTCCAGTCTTTCAGTGTCCACTTGAAGAAGTTTTCTATAGCCATCCACTATGTCACCTACCGACACCGTGCCCACGACACGCCTATCACGATCCAGTACAGGCACCCACTGCAATTCTGATTGCTGGATAGCATCGAATGCCATGTCGAGGGTCGCTTCTGCTTGCACTGTAGGCGAGGTAGCGTCCACAATACGACTCAATGTCATGGCACCAACTCCTTCCGTGGCTTCCATCGGGCTTACCGGATTGCTAGTCTCGACATCGCCACCTGGCTGCT